>NZ_JBEXTZ010000020.1:0-98491 GCF_040614195.1 Amycolatopsis sp. NPDC006125 | reverse complement strand
AAGGAGCCCGCCACGGCGTGACGTCGAACGCGATCGCGCCCGGGCTCATCGCGACCCCGATGCTGGCGTCCATGGACGACAAGGCGCGGGCGAAGTGGCGGGCGCTCGCCGGGCGGCGCGGGCGGCGGCACGTCGGCCGCCACGGCCGCGGGCTGGCGGCCACCACCGTTGAACAGCGGCGGCGACACCAGCGTGCCGCCCTTGGTGTCCTTCTCGCCGTTGGCCAGCGCGGCCAGCCGGTCGCGGGCCTCCAGCATGGTCGGCCGCTCCTCCGGCTCGACCCGCAGCAGGCTCATCAGCAGCGCGGTCGCCTTGCCGGACTGGCGCGGCGGGATGACCTGCCCGTTCGCCGCCGTGTAGAGCAGGGCCAGCTGGTTGGAGCTGTTGCCGTAGGGCGGCTGGCCCTCCAGCGCGTGGTAGAGCGTCGCGCCGAGGGAGAAGACGTCGGAGGCCGGCGCCGGGTCGGAGCCGCGCGCCAGCTCGGGCGCGAGGTAGGCCGGGGTGCCGCCGATCAGGCCGGTCTGGGTGAGCGTGAGGTCGCCCGCCGCGCGCGAGATGCCGAAGTCGGTGATCTTCGCGGTGCCGTTGTCGTCGATCAGGATGTTCGCGGGCTTGATGTCCCGGTGCACGATGCCGGCCCGGTGCGCCACGACCAGCGCGGAGGCGACCTGGTGCCCGATGCGCGCGACCTCGGCCAGCGGCAGGGTGCCCTGCTCGGCGATCACCGCGGAGAGGCTGCGCGAGGGCAGGTACTCCATGACGAGGCACGGATCCCCGCCGTGTTCGGCGATGTCGAACACCACGATGGCGTTCGGGTGCTGGAAGCGCGCCGCGTTCTTCGCCTCGCGCATCGCACGCTGCCGCATGCTGTTGCGCTCGGCTTCGGACATGCCCGGCTGAGCGAGGATCTGCTTGACCGCCACGGAACGCTCGAGGCGCTCGTCGACCGCGCGCCACACGACCCCCATGGCGCCGCTGCCGATGTGCTCAACGAGGCGATAGTGCCCTGCGATCAGCTGACCGGTGTCGATGGGACTACTCCTCGGAAACTCTCCGCAAGTGCTGGGTTGGCTCAGCGCGAACGATCTCCTCGCGCACCGGGTCGAGTGTAGCGGGCTGCCCGGTGCGCCCGGCGTAAGCAGTCCCGCGGGCGATTCGGGCCAGGCCAAGGGCCCCGGCGAGTGCGAAGGCACCGTAGCAGGCGAGCAGCGCGGGCGGTGTGCCGCCGGTGAGCGCGTCGCCCAGCACGACCACCGCGACCGTGCCGGGCAGGCTGCCGAGGACGGTCCCGGCCAGGTACGGGCGGAACCGCACGGACAGGATTCCGCAGCAGTATCCCAGTGGCGCGAAGGGAACCAGCGGGATCAGCCGCAGCGACGCCACCGCGAGGACGCCACCGTCGGCGAGCCGCTCGTCAACCGCGCGCACCACTTTCCGTTCCAGGTGGCGGGACACGAGGTCGCGGCCGACCAGGCGGGCCAGTCCGAAACCGAGCGCGCCGGACACCGCGGTCGCCGTGACGGCCACCACGATGCCGAGCACGTCCCCCAGCAGCAGTCCCGCCGCGAGGTTGAACACGGTGCGGGGTATGGGCGCGACGGTGAGTACCGAATAGGCGGCCAGGAACACCAGCGCGGTCACCGGACCCGCGCCCGCGGCCCAGTTGCGCAGTTCCGCGGGGCTCGGCACGGGGAGTGTGAACGCCGCCACGACCGCCCCGGCGAGCAGGACGAGCGCGATGATCATCTTCAGGCGGCGGGGCACGACGTCCACGGTAAGGCACGCGCGGAACCGGCCCGGCGGGGCTACGGTGATCCGGTGGCAGGACGTGGCGAGGCGGTCGAGTACCAGGTCGGCGACCGGGTGGTGCGGGTGTCCAATCCGGACAAGGTGTACTTCCCGGAGCGCGGGATCACCAAGCGGCAGGTCGTGGAGTACTACCTCGCGGTCACGGAGCCGTTGCTGCGGGCGGTCGGGGAGCGGCCGACGACGCTGAAACGGTTCCCCGACGGGGTTTCCGGCGAGCCGTTCTACGCCAAACGGGTCCCCAAGGGAGCGCCCGAATGGGTGCAGACCGCGCGGATCACGTTCCCGTCCGGGCGCACCGCGGACGAGGTCTGCCCCACCGAGGCGGCGGTGTTCGCGTGGGCGGCCAACCTCGGCACGCTCGACTTCCACCCGTGGCCCGTCCGGCGGTCCGACGTGGACCACCCGGACGAACTGCGGATCGACGTGGACCCCTCGGACAGCTCCGGGTTCGGCGACGCGGTGCGGGTCGCGCTGGTGGTGCGCGAGGTGTTGGCGGACGCCGGGCTGACCGGGTACCCGAAGACCTCCGGCGGGCGCGGGGTGCACGTGCTGGTCCGGATCCGGCCGGAGTGGGACTTCGTCGACGTGCGGCACGCGGTGATCGCGCTGGGCCGCGAGGTGGAGCGGCGCGTCCCGGACCTCGCCACGATCGCGTGGTGGAAGGAGGAGCGCGGCGGCCGCGTGTTCCTCGACTACAACCAGGCGGCGCGGGACCGGACCGTGGCCTCGTCCTGGTCGGTGCGCGGCACCCCGCGGGCGACGGTGTCGACGCCGCTGACCTGGGAGCAGCTGCCCGAGGCCGACCCGGACGACTTCGACGTGCTCACCGTGCCGGACTGGCTGGCCGGGCACGGCGACCCGCACGCCGCGATCGACGACGAGGCGTTCGGCCTGGAGACGGCGCTGGAGTGGTACGCCCGCGACGAGCGGGACCACGGGCTCGGCGAGATGCCGTACCCGCCGGACTACCCGAAAATGCCAGGTGAACCGAAGCGCGTGCAGCCGAGCAGGGCACGGCCGGAGGGCTGACGGCCGCGCGAGGATGGCGGTGCAGGATGACCGAGAACCCGGCCACGGGCCGGCTGCTCCACCGCTCCGCCGTCGTGTGCGCGCAACTGCTGGTGGTCGCCGCCGCGCTGTGGGTGCTCGTCCGGGTGCTGGCCACGCTCGCCGTCGTGGTGATCCCCGTCGCGCTCGCGCTGCTGCTGGCCGCACTGCTCGCGCCGGTGGTGACCTGGCTGGCGCAGCACCACGTGCCGAGAGCGCTCGCGACGGCGGTGGTCCTGGTCGGCGGGGTGGCCGCGGTCGGCGCCGTGCTGTGGTTCGTGGTCAAAACCGTGGTGGACAGCCTGCCCGACCTGCGCACCCAGCTCGCCGGGAGCTACCAGGAGCTGCGCGGCTGGCTCGCCTCGATCGGGGTGCGCCCGGAGCAGCTGGACCAGGTGGCGGCCCAGGCGCGGGAGTGGGTGGCGGCGAACCAGCAGTCGCTCGCGAGCGGCGCGTGGAACGCGTTCTCCACCGTCGGATCGGTGCTCACCGGGCTGGCGCTGGCGATCTTCGTCCTGGTCTTCGTGCTCTACGACGGCGAGCGGATCTGGCGGTTCCTCACCCTGCCGTTCCGCGGTTCCGCCCGCCGCCGGGTGGACCTCGCGGGCAAGCGGGCCTTCCACGACCTCACGGCGTTCATGTACGCGCTGATCATCGTGTCGGCGGTGGACGCCGTCGGGATCGGCATCGGGCTGTGGGTCACCGGGGTGCCGCTGGTGGTGCCGCTGGCGACGCTGGTGTTCCTCGGCGGGTTCGTGCCGATGATCGGCGCGTTCGTCACCGGCCTGCTCGCCGCGCTCGTCGCGCTGGTCGCCGAGGGGCCGTTCACCGCGCTGCTGGTCGTCCTGATCGTGATCGCCGTGCAGCAGCTGGAGGGCAACGTGCTGGAGCCGATGATCACCAGCAAGGCGGTGCGGCTGCACCCGGTCGCGGTCATCCTGGCGATCGCGGTCGGCGTGCAGCAGGCCGGGGTGATCGGGGCGCTGCTGGCGGTGCCCGCGCTCAGCACGATCCGGGCGGTCGCCGCGACGCTTCTGGAGCCGGAACAGGCGCCGGCGCCGGCGTGTTGACCAAGGTGTGAAGCTGTCCGTGCTCGACCGGTCCCGCACCCGCGAAGGCGGCACCCACGCCCAGGCGCTGCGGGAGACCGTCGCGTTCGCGCGGCAGGCCGAGGCGCTGGGCTACCACCGGTTCTGGGTGTCCGAGCACCACAGCGTGCCGGGCGTGGCCGGGTCGGCGCCCACCGTGCTGGCCGCCGCGGTCGCCGACGCCACCTCGGCCATCCGCGTCGGCACCGGCGGGGTGATGCTGCCCAACCACCAGCCGCTCGTCGTGGCCGAGCAGTTCGGGGTGCTGGAGGCGCTGCACCCGGGCCGGATCGACATGGGGCTGGGCCGGTCGGTCGGGTTCACCGGTGGCGTGCGGCGCGCGCTCGGCCACGACAAGGACGACGCGGACCGGTTCGGCGAGCAGGTGCGGCTGCTGCTCGGCTACCTCGACGGCACGCAGGACGAGTTCCCCGGTGTGCACGCGTTCCCGGCGGAGGGGCAGCCGATCCCGGCGTTCCTGCTGGCCACCGGGGCGGGCGCGGACCTGGCCGCCGAGCTGGGGCTGCCGCTGGTGATCGGCGCCGTGCGCGGTGAGGGGCGCATGATCGAGGCGATCGGCCGCTACCGCGAGTCGTTCGTCCCGTCGGTCCGCTGCCCGGCGCCGTACGTGATCGTCTCGGCGACGATCGCGGTGGCCGGGACGAGGGAGGCCGCGGAGCGGTTGCTGGTGCCGGAGGCGTGGTCGGCGGCGTGGTCGCGCACGCACGGCGTGTTCCCGCCCCTGCGCCCGGCGGCGGAGATCCTGGCGGGCCCGATGACCGACCGGGAGCGCCGCTACTTCGACGACGCCCGGGAGGGGCAGATCGCCGGCACCCCGGCGGAAGCCGCCGCGGCGCTGGAGGGGCTGGTGGAACGCACGGGCGCGGACGAGGTCCTGGTGACCACGAGCACGTACGACCGCGCGGAGATGCTGGAGTCCTACCGGCTGCTGGCGGAGGCGGTTTCCGCGCGCAGTGCCGCTGGGGTGGCTGGCTGGTAGGAGCCGGGCGTCCGGCTCATCGTGGGATGGGCGTGCAGCTCAGCCGGGTTAGGCGGCTCGCGACCGTTTCCGGCGCGACGCGGCTGGACGGTAGGGCGCTGCGTCTGCCGACGGGGCCGATCTCGGCCGCCGGGCTCGTCGTGGGGTTCGGCGGGCAGCCCGGCCGGCGTTGGGCGGCTTCGCGGCCGTTTCCGGGCGCGGTGCGGCCGGGGTGGCCGCACGGTGAGCCGCCCCTGCGTCCGGCGGGCGCAGCCGGTGCCGGTGGGCGTGCAGCTCAGCCGGCAGTACGTGAAGCGTCCGGCTCCGCGGGCAGCGCCGCCGGGGTCTTCGGCGTCCGGTAGTACAGCGCGACCGCCAGGAACACCGCGAACGTCAGCCAGATGTAGGCGTTCTGGAACAGCCACTCCAGCCCCGCCGGCTTGAACGCCAGCACCGTGTCCGCCTCGAAGCCGATCAGCGGCAGCACCCCGCCGGACGTGATGAGCGCGGCGCCGGCCAGCCCGATCCACCCCAGCACCGATCCGCGGAACGCCAGGTTGCCCAGGCAGATCAGCAGCATCGCCAGCCACACCCAGTGGTGCACCCAGCTGTACGGCGACACGGCCGTCGTCGCCAGGCCGCACAGCGTCGCCGCCACCAGTTCCTCGCCTCGCGCGGCCAGCCGTCGCGCCAGCAGCAGGCACACCACGGCGGTCGCGGCCGCGGCGAGCAGCCACACGATCTGCATCCCGCCGGTCACCCCGGTCGCCCGCGCGAAGAACCCGCGCAGCGACTCGTTCGACGGGTTCTCCGGCACGCCGACCCGCGTCGGGTCCATGAACGCGCCGGACCAGAACGTCACCGAGTCGTGCCACAGGAACGCGAACCCGACGGCCACGGTGACCACGAACGTGCCCATCGCGACGATCGCCGCCCGGTACCGCCGCGTCACCAGCAGGTACAGCACGAAGAACGCGGGCGTCAGCTTGATCCCGGCGGCGATGCCGATCAGCGCGCCCTTGACCTTCGACGAGTCCGGCAGCGCCAGGTCGAGCAGCACCAGCGTCATCAGCAGGATGTTGATCTGCCCGAACGCCATCGTCTCCCGCACCGGCTCGCACCACATGAGCAGCGCCGCCACCGGCAGGCTGAACAACACGAGCCGCGCGTCGCGCCGGAACCGCAGCAGCGACAGCGCCGCCCACACGCCGACGGCCAGCATCGCGTAGTCACCGAGCGCGCCCACCCACGTGAAGAGTTCACCCTTCAGTGGCGCCAGCGGCACGAACAGCAGCGCGGCGAACGGGGTGTAGACGAACTCCCACTGCCCGCGGATGTTGCCGAGCAGCGGCGTGTCGTAGACCGACACGCCGTCCAGGACGCGCTCGCCCGCGATCCGGTACACGCCCAGGTCCAGCAGGTGCAGCAGCGCGGGGAGCTGGGCCAGGACCTCTCTGACGTACCAGAAGCCGGCGCCCGCGCCCAGCACGAGGACCGGCCAGACGGCGATCCAGGGAATCGGTCGTCGCGCGCTGTCCCGGGGCGCCGGCGCCACAGCCGGCGTCTCGACCGCGGAAGACGGCACAGTCACTCCCAGTACTCAGTGGTCCGGCGGATGGAGGACAAGCCTAAACGGGGCCCGGGCAGCGTCCCCTAAGCGGGGCAGAGCGTGCCGTCGGCGGGGACCTTCCCGTCGACCAGGAACGCCCGCACCGCCTCGGCCGCGCACGGCGAGCCGAGCGCCCCGTGCCCGGCGCCCTGCCACGCGACGCGCACCGCGCTCGGGATCTGCTGCGCCGCCCGCACCGTGCCGGTTTCCGGCGTGACCGGGTCCGTCAGGGTGCTGGTGACCAGGACCGGCGGCAGCCCGGACGTGCCCAGCGTCGGCAGCGACTCGGTGCGCGCCGGCCACGGCAGGCACCACGCGAGCCGCTGCGTCACCAGCCCGCCGAAGACGGGGTAGCGGCCGCGCAGCTGCGTGGTCAGCCCGGCGATCTGGTCGGCAGGCATCCGCACGACGGTGTCGTTGCACTCGGTGGCCAGCGTGGCGTCGAGGCGGGACGGCGCGACGTCCGAGCCGTTGAGCATCGGCGAGACGAACGCGGCGAGCCCGCGGACGTCGCCAGCCCGGCCGGCGTCCAGCGCGCGGGCCAGCTCGCTCCAGCGGGTGCGGTCGGCGAGCCCGGTGACCACGGCCCGCAGCGCCGTGCCCGCGCCGAACACCGCGCCGCCCGGCAGCACCTGCGGCGCCGCGCGCAGCCGCTCCACCACGGCGTTCACCGTCGCGGCCGCGTCCTGGCCGACGGCGCGGCCGTAGGCGTCCAGGGTGGCCTGCTGCGCGGCGGCCAGGTCGCCGAGCACCGTGACCGTGTCGCTGGACGGGTCCGGGATGCCGTCCATCACGAACCGGCCGACGCGGTCCGGGAACCGGGCGGCGTAGGAGATCAGCACCTGCGAGCCCTCGCCGTGGGCGAGCGCGTGCAGCTTCGGCACGCCCAGCTCACCGCGGATCTCTTCGAGGTCGCCGGCGGTGCGCCAGCTGTCGAAGGCCTGTTGCGCGCCGCCGAGGTCGATCGCGCACTGCTGCCCGGCCTTGCGGGCGGCGTCCAGCAGCGGTTCCAGGTCGTCGTCGGCCGGGTCCTGGTTGAGCAGCTGGCTGCGTGTGTCCTCGGGCACGCACGACAGCGGGTCGGACTCGCCGGTGCCGCGCCGGTCCACCCCGATCAGCGAGAAGCGCTGCAGCAGCGCGGGCGGCAGCGTCGAGGCGAGTCGCGCGGCGTAGAGGGTGCCGGGCTCGCCCGCGACGTCGTTGACCACGACCAGCGGGATCGCGCCGTTGCCCGCCTTGAGCACGGACACGCGCGTCTGCACACGCCCCGGCAGCGCCGGGTCGTCCAGTGTGGACATCACGGTGCCGCAGCTGAACCGCAGGTAGCCGGGCGCCTCGGCGCCGAGGCGGTTGCGGGTCTGGGCGTCGCAGTCAGCCCAGTCGAGCGCGGGCGAACGCGGCTCGGTCAGCGGCGGCAGCGGCACGTCCGGGGCGGAGCTGGCCGGCGCGGAGGACACCGGCTCGTCGTTCTCCACGACCGGCGGCCGTTTCGACGGCCCCGCCGTGCAGCCGGCGAGGAGGGCCGGCAGCAGCACAGCGAGCACGAGACCACGGCGCGGCACGACGTTCCTCTTTCCCTTGGTGCGTGTTCGCCCCCGAGGTTCGCACGAGGCCCGTTTGCCCGTGGTGAGCGGGGTCGGTGCGCTCAGACGCCGTGGACGTTGAACCCGCCCATGCTGAAGCCGCCCGAGCCCGCGGTCCCGGTTCCCCCGGGCGTGTAGTGGCGGGCCGCGGACGTCCGCCGGGACACCGGCGGGGCGGGTTCGGCGGGCAGCCGGTCCAGCACGCGGCGGGCAGCGGCCACCACGTACGGGGCGTCGGGCTCGTGCACCGCGCTCAGCAGCATTTCGCGGAGCTGACGCTGGTCGTAGCGAGCCTCGAGCCCGGGCCGGACGTCCACGAGGGCCAGGATGACCACCCACGGCAGATCCCGCCCGTCCCGGACGTTGCGGTCGCCCTCGGCCGCCATGACCTCCCGCATGGCTTCCCAGATCTTCTCGCGCCGCAGCGGGCTGAGGTGCCACGCGCGCTCCAGCGCGGTGCGCGCCCGGTCGGCCGCCTCGTCGTTCCGGGCCTGGCACATCACCCGCACGAGCGTCTCGGGCGCGCGGCGGTGGCGGCGGCACAGGTGGGCCGCCGCGAGGACGGCCAGCCGTCCCCGGCTCCGCAGCGCGTGACGTTCGATCCGGCCTGCCATCAGCGGGTCCGCTTGACCTCGCCGTGGAAGACGGCGTCCAGGTCGTAGCGGGCGACCTCCTCCAGCTGAGCGTACGTGCACGACTCCGGCTCACGGTCCGGGCGCCACCGGATGAACTGCGCGGTGTGCCGGAACCGCGACGGCTGCCCGCCTTCGGTGTGCTCGTAGGCGACCTCGGCGACCCGCTCGGGCCGCAGCGGCACCCACGGCTGCTCGGTGGAGCGCCACCGCGTGATGCCGCCGGGCAGGCGCTGCCCCTCGGTCGTGCCTTCCAGCCAAGGGTGCCCGCTGCCGTCGGTGATCAGTTCGGCGAACTCGGCCGCCAGCTCCTTGCGCCGCTTCACCGGGAACGACCCCACGACGCCGGGGTGGTGCAGCACGCCGTTGTCGTCGTACAGCCCGAGCAGCAGCGAGCCGACCGCCTCGCCGGGGGTGGAGTCCTTGTGCCACCGCAGCCCGGCCACCACGCAGTCCGCGGTGCGGGAGTGCTTGTACTTGATCATGATCCGCTTGCCCGGCTCGTATCCGGCGTCCAGCGGCTTGCCGATGACCCCGTCCAGCCCGGCGCCCTCGAACAGCTCGAACCAGTGCCGCGCGGTCGCCGGGTCGGTGGTCGCGGGCGTGATGTTCAGGTCTTGCCCGGCGAGCTTCGCCAGGCGCTCCCGCCGCGCGCTGGTCGGCTCGCCGAGGAACGCTTCGTCGCCCAGCGCGAGCAGGTCGAACGCGACGAACGTGGCGGGCGTCTGCTCGGCGAGCAGCCGGATGCGGGACTCGGCCGGGTGGATGCGCTCGGTCAGCGCGTCGAAGTCCAGGTGTCCCTCGCGGCCGACGACCAGCTCGCCGTCCAGCACCACCCGTTCCGGCAGCAGCGGCGGCAGCTGCGCCAGCACCTCCGGGAAGTACCGGTTCAGCGGCTTCCCGGCGCGCGACTGCAGCGTCAGCTCGTCGCCGTCGCGGAAGACGAGGCAGCGGAAGCCGTCCCACTTCGGCTCGAACAGCAGCTCGTCGGAGTCCGGGATCGACTTCGCCGGTTTCGCCAGCATCGGCTGGATCGGCGGGGTCAGCGGCAGCATGCGCCCACTTTATGCGCGACGGCGGTACCGCAGCATCGTGAAACCGTCTTCGACCAGGATCGATGCCAGATCCATGTCCCGGGCCTCGCTCGCCATCCGGCCGATCGCGATGCGGTCCGCGCCGCCGCCGGCCAGCAGCGGCGCGACGGTCAGGCACAGCTGGTCGACCAGGTCCTCGGCGACGAGCTCGCCGAACAGGTGCGGCCCGCCCTCGCAGTTGACCCGGAGCAGCCCGCGGTCGGCGAGCTGGTCGAGCGCGCTGCGCAGGTCGATGGTCTCCACGCCCGCGATCAGGAGGTCCGCGCCCGCGTCGGCGAGCGCCTTCCGCCGGTCCGCGGGGGCGTGCTCGGTGGTGATGACGATCGGCGGCACCTTCGTGTCGGTGAACAGCGGCGCGGCCGGGTCGAGCCGGGCGCTGCCGGTGACCACGGCGATGGGCGGCACCTCGGCGAGCCCGAGCCGGGCCCGGCGCTCGCGACGTTCTGGAGTGGTACGCGCGCCGCGGTAGTTCTCCGCGCGGACGGTTCCGGCGCCGGCCAGCACGACGTCGGCGAGCAGGCGGCCGTGGAAGAAGATCCGCTTGTCCGCGGGCCCGGACAGGCCCTCGGACCGGCCTTCCAGCGTCGAGGCGCCGTCGGCGGAGGAGGTGAAGTTGGCCTGCACGAACGGCCGGTCCAGGTCCGCCGGGTAGCCGTAGATCCGGTCCAGGTCGTCGTCGGTCACGTCGTCGAGGGGTTCGGGCCACAGGCTGCGCACGATCTCCATCACATCACGCGGCCACCGCCAGGGCTGCGCGGCCGGGTCCCGATACCCTCGCAAGATGCCCGCGCACCTCACCGACCGGCAGCCCGAGCTGGGAGCGGACGAGCTGATCGCCGCCCTGGTGCCGCCGCCGCGCTTCGACGCCGTGCGGTTCGCCACCTACGTGCCGAACCCCGACGAGCCGAGCCAGGCGCAGGCGGTGGAGTCGTGCTCGGCGTTCGCGGCGCGCATCGAGAAGGCGGCGCCGAAGAAGTCCAAGCTGCGGTCGCTGTTCGGCGGCGGCTCGGCGCCCGCGCCCGGGAAGCAGGGCCTCTACCTGGACGGCGGGTTCGGTGTCGGCAAGACCCACCTGCTCGCCTCGACCTGGCACGACGCGCCGTCGCCGAAGGCCTACGGCACGTTCGTCGAGCTGACCCACCTGGTCGGCGCGCTCGGCTTCGGCGAGGCGGTGCGGCGGCTGTCCGAGCACCGGCTGCTCGCCATCGACGAGTTCGAGCTGGACGACCCCGGCGACACGATGCTGGTCACCCGCCTGCTGCGGGAGCTGACCGACGCCGGCGTGTACGTCGCGGCGACGTCGAACACGCTGCCGGACAAGCTCGGCGAGGGCCGGTTCGCGGCCGAGGACTTCCTGCGCGAGATCCAGTCGCTGTCGTCGCGGTTCTCGGTGGTGCGGGTGGACGGGCCGGACTACCGGCACCGCGGCCTGCCGGACGCCCCGCCGCCGGTGGACGAGGAGACCCTGCTCGCGTCGGCGGAGAGCCGCGAGGGCGCCACGCTCGACGACTTCGACGCGTTGTGCGAGCACCTGGCGAAGCTGCACCCGTCCCGCTACGGACGTCTCGTCGACGGCGTCTCCGTCGTGCACATCCGGGGTGTGCGGCCGGCGCCGGACCAGAACGTGGCGCTGCGGCTGGTCGCGTTCGCCGACCGGCTCTACGACCGGGCCATCCCGGTGGTCGTCTCCGGCGGATCGCTCGGCGAGCTGTTCACCGAGGAGATGCTGCAGGGGGGCTACCGGAAGAAGTACCTGCGGGCGGTGAGCCGGCTGACCGCGCTGGCGCGAGACGCCGCGTCGGTGAGCTGAGCGCCAGCACCACGGCGACGGCGAAGCACGCGCCGCCCGCCACGTCGGTGGGGTAGTGGTAGCCCAGCCCGACCAGCCCGATGCCCGCGATCACGAGGACCACCGCGCTCACGCCGACCGTGACGGCCCGGGCGATCCCGGGCCGGGCGAGCAGCACCAGCACGGTGAGCGTGGCGACCATGCTGACCGTGTGCCCGCTCGGGTAGGCGAGGTAGTCGTACTTCATCCGGTCGAACAGCGGCTTGAGCACCCACGTGTTGAGCGCGACCGGCACCGCGACGCCCAGCACCGCCAGCGCCACGCCGTCCCAGCGGCGGCCGAGCGCGGAGGCGAGCACCACGATCGCGAGCAGCGGCAGCAGCACGACCGGTTCGGTGGGCAGCACGAACAGGTCCAGCAGCGCGGGCTGCCCGCCGAAGGCGCCGTCGATCCACGCCGTGACCGTCGCGTCGAGGCCGGTGGCGGTGGTGTCCCCGGCGAACGGGACGCCGATCGCCAGTGCGGCCGCCGCGCACACGGCGACGACGGCCCACCTCACGCGTCAGTCCGTAATCGCCGGGAAGCGGCCGTTCTTGACCGCCGTGACCAGCTCGGCGTGGTCGGACTCGGTCTGGTCGGCGTAGCGCACCGCGTAGCGGCCGATGGCCTCGTCGAGCTGGTCGTCACCGTCGAAGTATCCCGCCAGCAGCCGCGGGTGGACCGAGCGGATGTGCGCGCGGGCGAGCAGCGCGCCGGCCAGGCGGCCGTAGTCGTCGAGGTCCTTGCCGCCCAGCTCGGTGGGCTCGATCGCGCCCTTCATGTTGCGGAACTGGCGCACGATGAACGGCCTGCCCTCGATGGTGGTCCAGCCGAGGAGGATGTCCGTCTCGGCCTGCACCAGGCGGGCGCCGTGCACGATGCGCTGGCCCTCGTGCTCGGCGCGGTGCTCCGGCAGGTACGGCGTGAGCGCGGACGGGCGGGCCTCCTTGACCTGCAGCACCAGGTCCTCGTCGGTGTTGCCGTGCAGCAGCACGACGTAGCTGCGCAACCCGACGCTGCCGGTGCCGACGACGCGGAAGGCGACGTCGGCGATGCGGTAGCGGGCGATCAGGTTGCGCCGCGACTCGCGCAGGGTGTGCACATAGGACACCAGC
The DNA here is from genome assembly GCF_040614195.1 of Amycolatopsis sp. NPDC006125. Lineage (NCBI taxonomy): Bacteria > Bacillati > Actinomycetota > Actinomycetes > Pseudonocardiales > Pseudonocardiaceae > Amycolatopsis > Amycolatopsis sp. NPDC006125. Next base: position 85,707 of record NZ_JBEXTZ010000020.1, on the reverse strand, counting down.
CCGTCGGCGACGGCGTCCGCGGTCGGCTCGTCGACGTGCCGCAGCACCGGCGGGTCCTCGACGAAGCGGTGGTGGCTCAGGCCGGTGGTGTGGTCGTCGATGCGCTCGGTCCACTTGGCCGCGACGCGGGCGCTGGTGTTGCGGCGCGCTTTCTCGGCGGCTTCGCTGAACTCGTCGGCGAGGTCGTGGGCCTTCACCTTGGACAGCGCGTCCGCGTCGGCGAGCGCGTTCCACGAGCGCAGGAACGACGCCTCGCCGAGCTGGCGCACCACGCGCCGGTAGGACTTCACCGCGTCCTCGGCCGCGTCCCGGCAGTCCTCTTCGGACACCCCGCCCTCGCGCCCGGCGAGCACCAGGCTCGCGGCGAGGCGCTTGAGGTCCCACTCCCACGGCCCGCGGATGGTCTCGTCGAAGTCGTTGATGTCCATGACGATCTGGCCGTCCGGCGTGCCGTACAGGCCGAAGTTCGCGGCGTGCGCGTCACCGCAGATCTGGGCGGACAGTCCACTGTGCGGGGTGCCGGCCAGGTCCGCGGCCATCAGCCCGGCCGCGCCGCGGAAGAACGCGAACGGGGAGGCGATCATGCGCCCGATCCGCAGCGGGACGAGGTCGCCGAGGCGGCCGGCGTTGCTGTGCTCGACGAACTCGGCGACCGACGGCCGGTGCTCCCCGGCGGCCGCGTGGTCGTGCGCCGTCGGCGGCGTGCGTTCCCCCAGCTCCCGGCCCCGCGCGTGCAGCTCCTCGGGATCGCTCAGCTCACCCGGCACCAGTGCCCGTTCCATCCCCTGCTCCCTCCGTTGACTGCACAACGTACGGGAGGGGTGGACGGTTTCAGCCGCGCCGCGCGAGTGCCGCGGTGCCGCGCGGCGAGGCGCCCTCGCCCGGCCGCGAGTTGCGCGCTCGCGCGGCGAGGGGCACCTTCGCGCCCGGCGAGGCTCCGCTTCGCTCGGGAGTTGCGCGCTCGCGGTGGCGGGGGCCACGTTTTGTGCCCGGGGCGGCGGGTTGCGTGCTCGCGCCCGGCGAGGCCCCGGCTCCCGCCCGGGAGTTGCACGTTCGCGGTGGCGGGTTCCGCGCCCGCGGTGGCGGGCCCCAACTCGCGCCCTGCGTGGCCCCGCTGCGCTCGCGAGTTGTGCGCTCGCGGTGATGAGGGCCACGTCAGCGCCCAGGCGGCGGGTTCCGCTCCCGCCCGGCGAGGCCCGGCTCCCGCCCGGCGAGAGCCAGAGTTCGCCCCCGGGGGCGAGTCTGCGCTCCCGCCCGGCCGAGGCCCCACTTCCGCCCGGCGAGGCCCCCCGCTCGGCGAGGCCCCGCTCCGGCCCGCGAGTTCGCGCCCGTGAGTGCCACCTGCGCTGCGGCGGGTCCCACGGCAGCGGTCAGCCGGCCAGAACCTCCTCCAGGATGTCCAGCCCCCGGTCCAGATCGGCCTCCGAGATCACCAGCGGTGGCGCCAGCCGCAGCGTCGCGCCGTGTGTTTCCTTCGCCAGCAGCCCCTTCGCTGCCAGGGCCTCGCACGCCTCGCGGCCGGACAGCCCGCCCGGCGTGATGTCGATGCCCGCCCACAGGCCGCGGCCGCGGACCTCGGCCAGTCCGTGCCCGACCAGTTCCCCGAGCCGCGCGTGCATGCGCGCGCCCAGCTCCACCGACCGCTGCTGGAACTCGCCCGTGGACAGCAGCTTGATCACCGCCCGGCCGACCGCGCACGCCAGCGGGTTGCCGCCGAAGGTCGAGCCGTGCTCGCCCGGCTTGAGGACCCCCAGCACGTCCCGGCGGCCGACCACCGCGGACAGCGGCAGGATCCCGCCGCCCAGCGCCTTGCCCAGCGTGTAGAGGTCGGCGCGCACCCCGCTCGGCTCCAGCGCGAGCAGCGTGCCGGTGCGGGCCAGCCCGGACTGGATCTCGTCGGCGATCAGCAGCGTCCCGGTCTCGTCGCACAGCCGGCGCGCCTCCGCCAGGTACCCCTCCGGCGGCACCAGCACCCCGGCCTCGCCCTGGATCGGCTCCAGCAGAACCGCCGCGGTGCGCTCGGTGATCGCGTCGCGCAGTGCCGCCGCGTCGCCGTACTTCACCACCGTGAACCCCGGGGTGTAGGGGCCGAACCCGGCGCGCGCGGTCTCGTCGGTGGAGAACGAGATGATCGTCGTCGTGCGGCCGTGGAAGTTCGACCCGGCGACCACGATCTCGGCCCGCCCGTCCGGCACGCCCTTGACCTCGTAGGCCCACTTGCGGGCGATCTTGAGCGTGGACTCGACCGCCTCCGCGCCGGAGTTCATCGGCAGCACCATCTCGGTGCCGGTCAGCTCGGCCAGCTCGCGGCAGAACGCGCCCAGCTGGTCGTGGTGGAACGCGCGCGAGGTCAGCGTGACCCGCCCGAGCTGCTCCTGCGCCGCCGCGATCAGGGCGGGGTGCCGGTGCCCGAAGTTCAGCGCCGAGTAGGCGGACAGGAAGTCGAGGTACCGGCGGCCCTCGACGTCGGTGACCCAGGCGCCGTCGGCTTCGGCGATCACCACGGGCAGCGGGTGGTAGTTGTGCGTGCTCCAGCGCTCGTCGAGCGCGATGAACTCGGCCGCGGAGGTCGTCATGCCTTCAGGCTAAGGGCACTTCACGCCCGGAATCATCCGCCGATCGTTGCTTCGACGGGCTGATCGTTGCGCACTTGGGCGTGTTTCCGGAGGTTCGTTGCACCGCTCAGGGCGCCAGTACCTCGTTCCACTCCCGGACGTACCAGTTCTTCACCACGCCGTTGCGCACGAACGGGTCGCCCGCCACGAACTCCTCCGCGGCCTCGCGGGTGCGGAACACGCTCAGCGACCCGTTCACCTGCGGGTTCTCCAGGGTGCCGACGAGCAGCAGGTCGCCGCGGGCGTGGAACTCGCGGATCCGCGCCGAGTGGGCGTCCATGTGCGGGGCGCCGCGCTCCAGGACGTTGTCCGCCGGTTCGTAGAACACCAGGTACTTCATGCCGCACGCTCCGCCGCCTCGGTGAGCCGGCCCAGGATCCGCGCCCAGCCCTCGGTGAACGCGCCGCCGGCGTAACCGCCGTCGAGTGCGCAGGACGCCCGCACCTGCTCGTCGCTGAGCGCCTCCCAGCCGCGGTGCTCCACCGCGACCCGGGTGAGCGCGGGGCCAAGCGCCCGGAAGGTCAGCTCGACCTCGGTGGGCGCCGGGGTGACCAGCCAGGTCATGGTGAACCGCTCCGGCGGGTCCCACGCGAGCACCTCGCCCCAGTCGTGCTCGGTGCCGTCGTCCCACGTCTCGTAGACGCGGCCGCCCGTGCGGCGCTCGAAAGTCACGTCCCGCACCCGGTCCCCGCCGCGGGAGAACGGCTCGACCGGCCACCAGACGCCGATCGTGCGGACGAACGTGTCGAAGGTGTGCGCGGCGTCGCTGCGCACGAGGGTCGCCTGCCGCACCGGCGGCCGGCTCAGGATGTCGGTCATGCCGAACCTCTCGCCGTGTCGTCTTCGCCGATCCCCCGCTCAGCTTCGACCAGCCGCCGGGCCGTGTCGAGGGATGAGGCCCACATGTCGTCGAGGAACTGCCGCAGCCCGGCGAGGCCGTCCGGGCGGGCGCGGTAGAGCCGGCGGGTACCGTCGCGCCGCTCGTCGAGCAGTCCCGCGTTCTTCAGGACGGTGAGGTGCTGGCTGACCGCCGTGCGGCTCACGTCGAAGGACTCCGCGATCTCGCCGGCGGCCAGCTCGTCGTGGGCGACCAGCCGGAGGATCGCGCGCCGCCTGGGCTCCGCGAGCGCCCGCAGCGCCTCGTCCGTCCGCTCGTCGTCCGTCATGCCCGCTCCTACGCCCAGAGTCCGACCTGGTTGCCGTCCGGGTCGGCGAAGATGGCGAACCGCCCGAAGTCGCCGGGGAGGTCGGTGGGCGGCACCAGCCGCTTCCCGCCCAACCGCTCCGCCCGGTCCAGGTACGCGTCGAGGTCGTCGACCCGCATGTAGATCTTGACGCCGGTGTCGCCGGGGCCCGTCGAGGGCCCGATCCCGCCGCCGATGCCCCCGCCCGTCTCGACGAGCGCGTAGCCGCCCATCGCCGGGTCGGCGTCGACCTGCCAGTCGAACAGCTCCGCGTAGAACTTCCGCGCCCGTTCGGCGTTCGCGCTGATCACTTCGAAGAACGCGACCTGCTGTCCCATGATCGATCCTTTCTGTCAGTATTAACTGACGTTAGCGAATACTGACAGAGCGAGTCAACTGTCGCTCGCCAAGACCGGGCGTCGTTTGACAGAGTGCGAGGCGTGACCGACGAGCTCTCCTTCCTCCGCCAGCAGGCCCGCACCCAGCGCTTCACCCTCGGCACCCCGCGCGAGTTCCGCGTCGCGCCCGACGGGTCGCGCCTGCTGTTCCTGCGTTCGGAGTCCGGCACCGACCGGCGCAACAGCCTCTGGGAACTCGACCTCACGCGGGGCGGGGAGACCAAGGTCGTGGACGCCGCCGAGCTGCTGCCCGGGGAGGAGGAGCTGCCGCCGGAGGAGCGGGCCCGCCGCGAGCGCATGCGGGAGAGCGCGGGCGGCGTGGTCGGCTACGCCGTGGACGACGAGTTCCGCCTGGCCGCCTTTTCCCTGTCCGGCAAGCTCTACACCGTCGACCTGGGCAGCCGCGAGGTGACCGAACTGGTCGACACCTCCGTCGTCGACCCCCGCCCGAACCCCACCGGCACCCACATCGCCTACGTCCGGGATCGCAAGCTGCGCGTCATCGACCTCGCCACGCGCGAAGACGCTGTGCTGGCCGGCGAGGACGGCGAGGACATCGCGTGGGGCCTGGCCGAGTTCATCGCCGCCGAGGAACTGGGCCGCGCCCGCGGCTACTGGTGGTCGCCCGACGGGCAGACCCTGCTCGTCGAGCGCACCGACCGCGCGGACGTGCCCCGCTGGACCATCTCCGACCCGGCCCACCCCGAGGCCGGCGCGAACACCGTCGCGTACCCGGCGGCGGGCACCACGAACGTCGACGTCTCGCTGGCCTTCTTCGGTCTCGACGGCACCCGGGTGGACGTCGAGCGCGGCGACTGGGAGTACCTGGTCGCGGTGCACTGGTCGGCGGGCGGCCCGCCGCTGCTCGCCGTGCAGCCCCGCGACCAGCGCGAACTCGCGTTCTACGCGGTCGATCCCGCCGACGGCTCCACCAAGCTGCTGCACACCGAGACCGATCCGCACTGGGTCGAGATCGTGCCCGGCGTGCCCGCCTGGACCACCGACGGGCGGCTCGTGCACGTCAGCGCCGCGGACGGCAGCTACCGGCTGGTGGTCGACGGCGAACCGGTCACGGAGCCGGGACTGCAGGTCCGCTCGGTGCTGCACGTCGGCGCCGAGGTCCTGTTCAGCGCGAGCGAAAGCGACCCGACGCAGATCCACGTCTACCGCACCGGCCCGGACGGCGTGACCCGGCTGTCCGACGCCGACGGCGTGCACGTCGGCGCGGGCACCGCGGAGATCACCGTGCTGTCGTCGTGGAGCCTGCGCCGCAGCGGCCCCGAAGTGACCGTGCTGCGCAACGGCCGCCCGCTCGCCGAGGTCCGCTCCTACCCGGTCGACCCGGGCCTGGAACCCGACCCGGAATGGCTCACCGTCGGCGAGCGTGGCCTGCGTGCCGCGCTGCTGCTGCCCACCGGGTACCGGCCCGGGGACGGCAAGCTGCCCGTCCTGCTCGACCCCTACGGCGGCCCGCACGCGCAACGCGTCCTGCAGAGCCGCAACGCCTTCCTCACCTCGCAGTGGCTGGCCGACCAGGGCTTCGCGGTCCTCGTCGCGGACGGCCGCGGCACCCCGGGCCGGGGGCCGGCGTGGGAGAAGGAGATCGTGCGCGAGCTGGCCGAGGTGACGCTCACCGACCAGGTGGACGCCCTGCACGCGGTCGCCGCCGACCACCCGGAGCTCGACCTGTCCCGGGTCGCGATCCGCGGCTGGTCCTACGGCGGGTACCTGTCCGCGCTGGCCGTGCTGCGCCGCCCGGACGTCTTCCACGCGGCGGTCGCGGGCGCGCCGGTCACCGACTGGTCCCTCTACGACACCCACTACACCGAGCGCTACCTCGGCGTGCCGGACGAGGAACCGGAGTCCTACGAGCGCAACTCGCTGATCGCCAGTGCGCCGGAGCTGCGGCGCGCGTTGCTGATCGTGCACGGCCTCGCCGACGACAACGTGTTCGTCGCGCACGCGCTGCGCCTGTCCTCGGCGCTGCTGGCCGCGGGCCGCCCGCACGTGTTCCTGCCGCTGGTCGGCGCGACCCACATGACGCCGCAGGCCGAAGAGGTCGCGGAGAACCTGATGAAGGTCCAGGTGGACTGGATCAAACGAGAGCTGGAGGCTGCTGCGCGATGAAGCGCTGGGGAATCACGATTCCGCTGACCGGGGTGCCGCTGACCGCGCACCGTGAGCTGATCGAGCGGCTGCCCGCGCTCGGTTACACCGACGCGTGGTCGGCCGAAACCGCGGGGACGGACGCGTTCTCGCCGCTGCTGCTGGCTTCGCAGTGGGCGCCGGAGCTGCGGCTGGGCACCGCGATCGTGCCGGTCTACACCCGGGGGCCCGGTCTGCTGGCGATGTCCGCGGCGACTCTGGCGGAGGCCGCGCCCGGCCGGTTCGTGCTCGGCATCGGCGCGTCCTCGCCGGTGATCGTGCAGGGCTGGAACGCCGCCGAGTTCGCCAAACCGTTCGCCCGCACCAGGGACACGCTGCGGTTCCTGCGTGCCGCGCTGGCGGGGGAGAAGGTGACGGCGGAGTACGAAACGTTCTCGGTGAGCAAGTTCCGGCTCGAGCGCGCGCCGGAGCCGGCGCCGCCGATCATGCTCGCCGCGCTGCGGCCCGGCATGCTCAAGCTGGCCGCGAAGGAGGCCGACGGCGCGATCACGAACTGGCTCTCCCCTGCCGACGTCCGTCAGGTGCGCGCCGAGATCGGGCCGGACACCGAGCTGGCGGCGCGGATCTTCGTCTGCCCGACCACCGACCGCGAAGCCGCGCGCGGCCTGGGCCGGATGCTGATCAGCAGCTACCTCACCGTGCCGGTGTACGCGGCGTTCCACGACTGGCTCGGCCGCGGCGAGGCGCTCGCGCCGATGCACGAGGCGTGGCGCGCGGGCGACCGGAAGCGGGCGAACGAGCTGATTCCGGACGAGGTGGTCGACGACCTGGTCGTGCACGGCAGCCCCGAGGAGTGCCGGGAGAAGGTGCAGTCCTATGTGGACAACGGGCTGACCACGCCGGTGATCGCCCTGCTGCCCACCGGCGACGACCCGGTGCGGCAGGTGGAGGCGCTCGCGCCCCGGTGACCCGGCACACGCCGCCGTGACCCCTTTGGCGGCATGACTAACGCTCCCCGGGCGGGCACTTTGGGAGGAACGTGCCCGCCGGGGGTGTGCCTGCGGCGCACGGTGTCCGTATCGTGGCTTAGCGTAGGCATACCTAAGGAGCGGTGAGTGGGCGAATCGATACCGGAGAGCGCCGGGCTGGCCGGTGGCCGCGCGGGACACCGGCGGCTGGCCGAGCTGATCCCGCTGGTCCTCGACGCGATGGGCGCGGGAGCGGCGGAACGCGGCGGACCGGGCCCGGCGGGCGGGCCGGCTGCCGTCGCGGCCGGGGTGGCGGCCCTGACCGGCGCGGAACCGCTGGCCGGGGCCACCGGTGTCGGAGCCGCGCAAGCGCTTTCCGAGATGTCCCGGCTGCTGGCCGCGGGCTCGGTCGACCCCGCCGACCCGGCGTGCGCGGCGCACCTGCACTGTCCGCCGCTCGCCGTCGCGGTGGCCGCCGACGTCGTGGCGAGCGCGCTCAACCCGTCGATGGACTCGTGGGACCAGGCCCCGGTCGCGAGCGAGATCGAACGCGAGCTGGTCACCCTGATCGCGCGGCTCTGCTACCCGGACGCCCCCGCGCCGGACGCCGTCGTCACCACCGGCGGCACCGAGTCGAACCTGCTCGGGCTGCTGCTCGCGCGCGAGCCGGAGCCGGCCGTCCGCCCGGTGTGCGGGCGCAACGCGCACCACAGCGTCGCCCGCGCGGCGTGGCTGCTCGGCCTGCCCGCGCCGGTCCTGGTGGACTGCGACGGCGAACGCATGCGCCCGGCCGCGCTGGAGGAGACCCTGCGCGAACTCGGCTCGCCCGCGGTCGTGGTCGCCACCGCGGGCACCACCGACACCGGCGAGATCGACCCGCTGCGCGAGCTGGCGGCAGTGTGTCGTCGGCACGGCGCGCGCCTGCACGTCGACGCCTCCTACGGCGGACTCGCCCTGTGCAGCGCGAAGCTGAAGCCCCTGCTCGACGGCCTCGGCGAAGCGGACTCCGTCGCGCTGGACGCCCACAAGTTCGGCTGGCAGCCCATTTCCGCGGGCCTGCTCGCGGTGCGCAACGCCGCGGACCTGTCGGCGTTGTCGGTGCGCGCCGAGTACCTCAACGCGGACGACGACACCGAGGCCGGGCTGCCGGACTTGCTCGGCCGTTCGATCCGCACGTCCCGCCGCCCCGACGCATTCCGGATGGCCGTCACCCTGCGGGCGCTCGGCATCGACGGCATGGGCGCGCTCGTCGAGCACTGCTGCGCCACCGCGGCCGAAGTCGCGGCCATGATCGAGCGGCACCCGGGCCTGCGGCTGTGGGGTGCGCCGACGTTGTCCACGGTGCTGTTCAAACCGGTGGACGCCGACGACGAACTGGTCGCCCGGGTGCGCCGCACATTGCTGGAGGCAGGCGCCGCGATCGTCGGCAGGGCAACGATGTCCGACGGCGTGTGGCTCAAGCTGACCCTGCTGCACCCGCACGCGAGCGCCGAGGACTACCGGCCGCTGCTGGAGTCGGTGGTCGCGGCCGCCGCGGCGCAGCCCGCCGAGGTGGTCCTGCGGTGACTCCGGTCGATCTGGCCGGGGTCGGGATCGGCCCGTTCAACCTGTCGCTGGCCGCGCTCGCCGAGCCGGTCGAGGGCCTGACCGTCGCGGTGTACGACCGCTGCCCGGAGTTCCGCTGGCACCCCGGCCTGCTGCTCGACGGCGTGACCCTGCAGGTGCCGTTCCTGGCCGACCTGGTGTCGCTGGCCGATCCGACCAGCGCGCTGTCCTTCCTGAACTACCTGCGCGCCAAGGACCGGCTGTTCCCGTTCTACTTCGCCGAACGCTTCCACATCCCGCGCGCGGAGTACGACGACTACTGCCGCTGGGTGTCGCAGCGGCTGGACAGCTGCCGGTTCGGCACCGACATCACCGGGATCGAGTGGCGCGACGGGCTGTTCCGGCTGCGCTCGTCCGCCGGGGAGATCAGCGCGCGCAACGTCGTGCTCGGCATCGGCACCGAACCCCGCGTCCCGGAACCGTTGCGCGCGCTCGCCGGCGATCCGGACGTGCCGGTGATTCACTCCGCGGAGTACCTGTCCGAGCGGGAACGGCTGCTGGCGCTGCCCGCGGTGACGGTCGTCGGCTCGGGCCAGTCCGGCGCGGAGGTGTTCCTGGACCTCCTGCGGCACCGCAAGCAACCGGACGGGCTGCGGTGGGTGACGCGGACGGTGTCGTTCGCGCCGATGGAGTACTCCAAGCTCGGGCTGGAGCAGTTCACGCCCGACTACACGCGCTTCTTCCACCGGCTGCCGGAGGCCGAGCGCGACCGGCTGCTGCCCGCGCAGTGGCAGCTGTACAAGGGGATCGACGCCGACACCATCGCCGACATCCACGACGAGCTGTACCGCCGCTCGGTCGGCGGCGGCTGGCCGGGCGTCACGCTGACGCTGGGCGTCGAGGTGGTGTCCGCGCGGCGCGACGGCGAGCGGATCGCGCTGGGCCTGCGGCACCGGCAGGAAGGCAGCACCGCGACTTGGGTGACCGACGCGGTCGTCGCCGCCACCGGTTACCGGGAGCGGCCGCTGGACGGGGTGCTCGGGCCGCTGGCGGACGCGGTCGCGCGGGACGGCAGCGGCCGCCCGGTCGTCGAGCGCGACTACCGGCTGCGGCTCGCGCCGGAGATCGGCGGCGCGATCTTCGTGCAGAACGCGGAACGACACACGCACGGGGTCGGTGCGCCGGACCTCGGGCTGGCGGCGTGGCGCGCCGCCTCGATCGTCAACGCGGTCTGCGGCCGCACCGTCTACCGGTTGCCGTCTCGCACGGCGTTCACGCGGTTCGGGTTGGAGGAGTGAGCGTGGAAACTGCCCAGGCGTGGCGCGCGGCCGGCACGCTGGTCGTGCACAAGATGCTCGGCGAACTGTCCTACGAGGGCCTGTTCCGCCCCGAGCCCGCGGACGACGAGGAGCGCAGGCTGTGGCGGCTGAAGCTGCCCGAGGTGACCTACGAGTTCCGGGCCCGGCGCGGCGCGTTCGAGTCGTGGACGGTGGAGCCCGGGTCGGCGTTGCGGGACGGCGAACCGGCGACCGATCCGCGGGTGCTGGTGGTGGACGCCCGCAAGGAGCTGGGCCTGTCCGGGTTGCGGCTGGCGGACGTGCTGGCCGAGCTGACGGCCACGGTGACCAACGAGGCCGCCCGCCTGCGCCGCGCGCCCAGCGCCGCGGAACTGTCCACGATGGACTACAACCTCGCCGACGGGCACCTGACCGGGCATCCGCGGCTGGTGCTCAACAAGGGCCGGGTCGGGTTCTCCGCGGACGACCGCGCCCGGTACGCGCCGGAGGCCGGGGCCGACGTGCGGCTGCGGTGGTTCGCCGTGCACCGGGACCACGCGCGGTTCCGCTGCGTCGAAGAGCTCTCGGCCGACCGGTTGTTCGCCGGGGAGCTGGACGACGACCAGCGCGCCGAGTTCACCCGCATCGCCGATCCGGCGGAGTACGTGTGGGTGCCCGTGCACCCGTGGCAGGCGGACCAGGTCCTCGGCACGCTCTACGCCGGTGAACTCGCGACCGGGGTCGTGATCGAACTGGGCGAGTCGCGGGACGCTTACCGTCCACATCAGACGGTTCGGACGCTGGCGAACGTGTCCCGGCCGGACCGGCACGACGTCAAGACCGCGGTCTCGGTGCGCAACACGCTGGTCTACCGCGGGCTCGCGTCCGGCGCGACGCTCGCCGGGCCCGCGGTGACGAGCTGGCTCAAGCGGGTCGGCGCGGCGGATCCGCTGCTCACCGAAAAGTACCGGTTCGAGCTGCTCGGCGAGGTCGCGAGCGTGTCGGTCGAGCACCCGCTGTTCGGCGCCATCGACGAGCTGCCGTACCGGTTCCACGAAACCCTCGGCGCGCTGTGGCGCGAACCGCTGCTGTCGCGGCTGGCCGAGGGGGAGCAGGCGATCTCGTTCGCCGCACTGCCCTACCGCGACCCGGACGGCGCGTCGGTCGTCACGGGGCTGATCGAGCGCTCCGGCTGGGACGCGGAACGCTGGCTCGGCACCGTGTTCGACCTGCTGCTCACCCCGCTGCTGCAGTGGCTGCTGCGCTACGGCGTCGGATTCTGCCCGCACGGCCAGAACCTGATCCTGATCGTCGACGAGCACGGGCGGCCGCTGCGCGTGGCGATCAAGGACTTCGCGCAGGGCGTCGACCTGCTCGACGAGGACCTCGACTGCTACCGGCTGCTCGCGCCGGAGGCCGCCGACGAGATGCTGCGCTGGCCGGCGCACCTGCTCGCGCAGTCGCTGTTCAGCTCGGTGTTCTCCGGGCAGCTGCGGTTCTGGGCCGAGATCCTGCTCGACGACCTGGCCTTTCCGCGGGCGCGGTTCTGGGAGCTGGTGCGCGAGGTCGTCGGCCGCTACCGCGCGGAGAACCCGGACGTGGCCGAGCGGTTCGACCGGTGCCTGCTGTTCGCGCCGGACGTCGAGCGGGTCACGCTGAACCGGGAACACCTGGCCGGGCAGGGGTTCGACAAGGTCGACCGCGACGACGAGTTCGACGTGCGGTGGGGCCGCGTGCCGAACCCGCTGCACGCCCCGGACCCGGCGGGGGCGTGGTGAGAGCGCCGCGCCCGGTCGGGCCGCGCACGCTCGCCGAGCGGGAGGCGGCCGCGCGGGGCATGCGCGCGGCGCTGGACCGGGGCGACGTGCCGCGGGTGCTGCTGCTGGTGCCCGACCCGCACGCCCGGTTCGCCGCGGTCGAGCTGTCCGGGCGGTTCGTGACCGAGGAGGTGCTCACCGGCGGCTACGGGATCTGCACGTATGTCTTCGCCTGGGACGTCGAGCGGGAGGCGCTGCCGCTCGGCGCGGACAGCCCGCTGGCCCGCTACGTCGACGGCTACGGCGACCTGCGGATGCGGCCCGATCTGGCGACGATCACCGCGTTGCCGGACGGGGTGTGCGGCATCGTGTGCGACGTCGAGTGGCCGGACGGCGAACCGGCGCGGGCAGCTCCGCGCCGGGTCCTGACCGAGCAGCTGACGGCGCTGGAATCGCTCGGGTACGTGCCGTCCGCGGGGCTCGAGCACGAGGTCGTGTTCAGCGACGCCGACGGGCCGCTGAGCACGCACGGGGTGGACTACGCCGTCGGTGGGACCGAGCGGATGCGGCCGCTGCTGCGCGATCTCCGGGTGGCGCTGGAGCGGTCCGGGCTGGGCGTGGAGTCCGCGCGTGCCGAGTGCCATCCCGGGCAGTACGAAATCGTGTTGCGGCACCGGGATGCGCTCGCCGCGTGTGACGACGCCTTGTTGCAGCAGTTGATCGTGCGGTCGGTGGCCGCGGAGCACGGGGTGTCCGCGGCCTATCTGGCGGCGCCGGAGCCGGGGCAGGGGTGTTCGTGCCACGTGCACCTGTCGCTGTCTTCCGTCGCGGGTGAGCCGGCGTCGGGGGACGGGACCGCGTTGTCGCCGGTGATGGCGTCGTTCCTCGCCGGGGTGCTGCGGGACGCGGCGGCGCTCGCGCCGGTGTGGGCGCCCACCTGGAACAGCTACGTGCGGTTGCGGACGGCGCCGTTCTCGCCGCGGGAGCTGCGGTGGGGTGTCGACGACCGGACGGCGTCGGTGCGCATGGCCGGGCGGGACGCGTCGCTCCGGCTGGAGTTCCGGTTCGCCGGCGCCGACGCGCAACCGCACCTGGTGGTCGCGGCGCTGCTCGCGGCGGGCCGGGCGGGCATCGAGGAGGCGCTGCCGCTGCCGCCCCCGGGGGAGGTGCTGGGCGCGCTGCCGGAGGCGCCGTGGGAGGCGCTGTCCGGGCTGGACCGCGTGGCGAAGCTGCTGGGTGACGAGGTCGCGGCTCAGCAGGAGGCGTTGCTGCGGGCCGAACTGGCGGCCGGTTGTGGGGCGGTCACCGATTGGCAGCGCCGGCGGGGCGCCTTGCGGGCGTGACCGGCATCGACAGCTCGCGGTCCTTCTGGCGGGGGATCGCGAAGGCCAGCAGCAGGGCGACGCCGACCAGGACGTAGGTGGCGGCGGACAGCTGCTCGGGGAACGTCCAATCCCGGTGCACGACCGGGAAGTCGGTCTCCGGCAGGTTGTGGAACGGCGCCCAGACGAAGAACACCGCGGTCAGCGCGCCCCAGGCGAACCAGGCCACGGCGAGCCAGGAGCGGTCCAGCGCGCGGCGCACGGTGACACCGAGCACCACGACCAGTGCCGGGACCACCCACACGTAGTAGTGCGACCACGAGGTGGGGGAGACGAGCAGGGCCAGGCCGGCGTTGGCCATCAACGCGAGTGCGGGCTCGGCGCGGCGCATCGCGTTCGCGACCAGCGCCAGCAGGGCGAGCACCAGGACGATCCACACGGCCTTCTCGGCCGCGCCGGTCAGCCCGGTGCGCACGATGACCGCCTCGATGGCCTGGTTGGTGGCGAACGCGGTGCCGCTGACACCGCCGCCGCTCAGGCCGCCCTGGAACCAGTAGTGGATGGAGCCGCCGAAGTCCGCGACGAACCCGATCACGGTGGCGACGCCGAACGTGATGGCCGAGGTGATGGCCGACCGGTAGTCGCGGCGGATCAGGAAGAACAACACGAACGCGGCCGGGGTGAGCTTGAGGGCCGCCGCCAGCCCGATGCCGAAGCCGCGCGGCCAGAGGGTGCGCCCGGCCAGGCAGTCGATCGTGACCAGGGCCATCATGATGATGCTGACCTGCCCGAAGCCGAACGTCTGGCTCACCGGCTCGAGGAAGACGGTCAGCGGGAGGACGACCGACGCGACGGCGACGCCCCCGTCCCGCCCGAGCTGCGGCCGGACCGCGCGGGCGACCAGGTAGACGGTGACGAACATGCTGAGGCCGTTGAGGATGTACAGGGTCACCACGGAGGCGTCCCACGGCAGCATCGCCAGCGGCGACAGCAGCAGCGCGGCGAACGGCGGGTAGACGAACGGCAGTTCCGCGCCGTTGGCGACCTCCGGCAGCGTGCCGTACATGTCGCGGCCGTCCCACCAGGCCTGCACGCCGTAGCGGTAGACCTCGAGGTCGATCTGGGGGCGGGTGGGCAGGTAGTGCATCATGCCCTGCACCGCGAAGAAGAGCCAGACCGCACAGGGCACCGGGACCAGCCACAGGTATTTGCGCATCAGGCCCTACTGTAGAGATTCGGTAACGCCCGCTCGCGGCGTGGTGCCCGCTCCCGGCGGGTGAGAGATCGTCAGGGCAGCAGGATGATCTTGCCGAACTTGCCCGGCTGGGCGAGGCGGGCGTAGGCGTCGGCGAACTGGCCGAGCGGGAAGGCAGCGTCGACGGGCACCCGCAGGCGCCCCTCGGCCAGCAGGGGCAGCACCGACGTGCGCACGGTGGCGGCGAGGAGAGCCTTCTCGGCGGGTGAGCGCCCGCGGATGGTGGTGCCGATCAGCTGGGCGCGCGCGAGCATGAGGTCGAACATCCGCAGCGGCGCCGTGCTCCCGGCCTGGACCCCGACGACGAGAACCTTGCCGCGGCTGCGGAGCAGGCCGATCCGCCGCAGGCAGTCGTCGCCGCCGACCAGTTCGACGATCACGTCGTACGGCGCGTGGGCGGCCTCCTGGTCCGGGGTCACGACGCCGATCCGCCCGTCCGGAGCGAGCGCCCGCACGCGGTGGTGGAGTTCCGGACGGCGCACGCTGGCGACGGTGTGGGCGCCGGAGATCGCGGCGACCTGCACCATGGCCGTGCCCACCCCGCCCGCCGCGCCGGTGATCAGCACCCGGTCGCCTGCCCGGATCCGCGCCTGGGTGACCAGGGCGTCCCACGCGGTGCTGAACGCCTCGGGGAATCCGGCGGCCTCCTCCCACGGCAGGCCATCCGGCACGGGCAGCAGCAGATCGGCGGGGACCGCGATCCGCTCGGCGTGGCCACCACCGCCGACCAGCGCCATGACGCGGTCCCCTGGCGCGATGTCCGTGATCCCGGGCCCGACCTGCTCGACCTCGCCGGCGACCTCCAGGCCGGGCACGTCGGCCGGCCATCCCGGCGGTGCCGGGTAGTCACCCCGCGCCTGCTGCAGATCAGCGGCGTTGAGGCCGGCGGCGCGCACCCGGACCACCACGCTCCCCGGCGCCGCGACCGGTTCCGGACGCCGCTCCAAGCCGAAGCTTCCGTGGGAGTCGATCACTACGGCCCGCATGAGCCCAATCTAGGCCCGCCGGCATCGGTGTTGATCATCGTGTTGCTCACCCCGCCATTCGGGAGCTGCCGCGTGACCATCGTCGGCGCCGGGCTGGGCGGCTGGCCCTCGCGCGGGGCCTGCACGGCGTCGCCGTGTACGAGCGCGACCCGCACCCGTTCGCCCCCGGTCAG
Source organism: Amycolatopsis sp. NPDC006125 (assembly GCF_040614195.1). Classification (NCBI taxonomy): domain Bacteria; kingdom Bacillati; phylum Actinomycetota; class Actinomycetes; order Pseudonocardiales; family Pseudonocardiaceae; genus Amycolatopsis; species Amycolatopsis sp. NPDC006125. Next base: position 70,121 of record NZ_JBEXTZ010000020.1, on the reverse strand, counting down.
GGCTACCGGATCCACCTCGATCCGGAGGCCGACCACCTCCTGCGGGACTGCCTGCCCCCGCCTGTACCGGGAGACCAGCGGACTGCCCGGCGGCCCGCCGCTGCTGATGACCGAACAGCTCACCTTCCGCCAGGTGCTCACCGCCGGGCTCGGCCGGATCATCCACTACGGCATGCGCCGCAGCATGGCCTTGGGGTGGCAGGAATTCCGCGACGACCCGGACCGGGCGGACGGCCCTGCTGGCGGTCGCGCGCGAGCAGAGCCGGGACTGGCGCCCGGTGCTCGGTGAGATCATCGCGGGCGTCTGGGTGCCGTCGCTGGTCTTCCTGCCCCTGCGGACGTCCCTTCCGCACGCTGCTGGCCCGCGAGACCGGTGTCGCTGCTCGGCGACGTCGCGCACGCGATGTTCCCCGCGGGCAGTGGCACGCTGGCAGCGCTGCGGGACGCGAGCCTGCTGTTGGCGGCGTTGCGGGGTGCGAATGGCTCCGTGACGTAGCGGGGTTCAGGCGGCTCCGGCCCGCTGGTGCACCCGCCGGTACGCCGACGGCGGTGTCCCGCACAGCTCCACGAACGCCTGCCGCAGCGTCTCGGCCGAGCTGAACCCGCACCGCCGCGCGACGGCGGTCAGCGGCAGGTCCGTGGTGGCCAGCAACTGCGACGCGGCCTCGGTCCGGGCGCGTCTGACGAACCGGCCCGGCGGCGTTCCGAGGTGCTCCTGGAACAGCCTCGTCAGCTGCCGCTCGCTCAGCCCCGCCCGTTCCGCCAGCGTCCGGGGCGACAAATCGCCGTCCGGGTGCGCGGTGATGTGGGCCGCCAGGTCGGCCACCAGGCGGTGCTCGGGCGGCGGCGCGGCGAGGAACATGCTCACCTGCGCCTGGTTGCCCGGCCGCTGCAGGTACGTGACCAGCCCGCGCGCCACCTCGCGCGCCAGGCTGGGCCCGTGATCGGCCTCGACGAACGACAGCGTCAGGTCCAGGCCGCTCGTCACGCCCGCGGCGGTGTGCACGTTGCCGTCCTGGATGAACAGCGGCGCTGGGTCGATGGTGACGTCGGGGTACTGCCGGGCGAGCATGCCGGCCCACATCCAGTGCGTGGTCGCGCGCCGCCCGTTGAGCAGGCCCGCCGCGGCGAGCACCGAGGTCCCCGTGCAGACCGACGCGACCCGCCTGGCCGACGCGGCGACCCGGCGCACGTGGGTGGTCAGCTTGACGTCCGCGGCGGCTTTCGCGTGCCCCGTGCCGCCCGCGACGATCAGGGTGTCGACCGGGCCGCGGAGCCGGTCGAGCCGGGCCTGGGCGGCCAGCGTGAGGGTGTTCTGGCAGCGGATCGGGCGGCCGTCGAGGCTGGCCAGGGTGATGTCGTAGGCCGGGGTGGCGCCGTAGCGGTTGGCGGCGTCGAGGACGTCCGCCGGGCACGCGATGTCCAGCAGGGCGGCTTCCTCGTACCCGACGATGACCATCCGGCGCATGGCGCAAGGGTAGCCGTCCGTGCGACGACGATCCCAGGTTTTCGGACATCCGGGCTTATCGGGGTCGTCGGGCGGGCCACGCTGCGACGCATGAAGACGATCGCTTTCCTGCTGTACCCCGGGCTCACGCCCCTCGACCTGATCGGCCCGCTCCAGGTCCTGTCCTCGTTGCGGCAGGCCGACCCGTCGTTCGAGACCGCGGTGGTGGCCGAGACGCTGGAACCGGTCGCCACGGACGCGGTCGTGTCGCTGGGCGCGGACCGCACTTTTGATGACGTGCCGGCGCCGTACGCCCTGGTGGTGCCCGGTGGGCAGGCCGGCACGCTGCGGGCGCTGACGAACGAGCGGCTGCTGGAGTACGTCCGCTCGGCGAGTGCGCAGGCGACCGTGACGGCGTCGGTCTGCACGGGCGCGCTGATCCTGGGCGCGGCCGGCCTGTTGGAGGGCCGGGAGGCCACCACGCACTGGTCGTTCCTGGAGGCGCTGCGCGAGTTCGGCGCGACACCCGTGAAGCGCCGCTGGGTCGACGAGGGCGCGGTACTGACCGCGGCGGGCGTGTCCGCGGGGATCGACATGGCCCTGCACCTGGCGGCGCGCTTCAGCAACGAGGACGTCGCGAAGATCCTCCAGTTCGGAGTCGAGTACGACCCCGAGCCGCCCTTTGGGCCGCTCGACTGGTCGGCCGCGCCGAGGGAGCTGTTCACGGGCCTGGCGGCGACCTGGGTGCAGGAGGCGCTGGCCGAGGCGCCGGATCTCCAGAAGCGGCTGGCCGCACACGTCTGAGGCGCTGATTCTTGGGCGGGCGGGGCCGCGGGTCCTCCTGGGTTCGTCCCCGGCCGGGGCGGCCCTCGGGGTGTGGGACACGTCGTGGGGTGTGGCCGTGCACGAGTGGGGACGCGGGCTGGTCCATGGCCGGGGCGGCTCTCGGGGTGTGGGACCGTCCTGGGGTGCGGCCGGGACGTGGGTTCGTCCGCGGTTTGGGGCACGTGGGCGCCCCTCGGCTGAGGGGACGTGGGACCGTCCTGGGGGTGCGGTCCCGCGGATCCTCGCAGGCCAGCGACTTGAGGGCACCCCGCTACCGGGCTGTGTGCGGTCCGTAATAAGCTATCCCCCGTCGCCGCCCCTCGGGGAGACGACGGCCGGGCTGTGGCGCAGTTTGGTAGCGCACTTGACTGGGGGTCAAGGGGTCGCAGGTTCAAATCCTGTCAGCCCGACCGGCAGCGGTCCGTTTACGCAGGTAGACGGGCCGCTTTCGCTTTTTCTACACAAGAACCGCCCCGGGGCATGCCACATTCATGCCACACGGGGCGGTTCTCGTTGTTCGCCGTTGTCAGGCTGCCCGCTTGTCCAGTGCGGCGGTCCGCCGGAGGTCTAGAACGTCGGCAGTGCTCGGCGACCTTCACTCCGGTCTACGAGCTTCCGCCTGTTGGTTCGACCTGTCCGGCCGGTTGGTGAGCACGCGTGTTCAGAGTTTCCTTACTTGTTCAAGGCGGCCCCTCCGGGGCCGCTGGCCTCAGCGCCTTTGCCCGCAGCCCAAGCGGAGGCATGCGGCCTGGCGGCCGGTCCTCCGCGGGCTGCGGGGGCGTGAGGAGGCCAGCGGCTCTATCCCGAAGGGGCCGCCAGTGCAACGCTGAAAGATGCCCTCGCCGGGCAGGCAGGCTCCAGGATGACCAGGGGAGTGCAGGCCCGGTTGCGCTGGCAGGGTGGGCGCTTGGTGGTCATCCCGTCGCCTGACCTGATGGCTATCACGCCGCGCTGGGGCCGCAAGGTTGGCAAGTTCGGCCGGCGGATGAGCACGGAGGTTGCGGCCCCAGCGCGGCGTGATCGAGACGCCATCAGGCGACGGGATGACCACCAAGCGCAGGTCTTGCAGGGGCGGGACAGCCTCGTAACGCGGAACGCCTATCTTGCGAGATAGTACGCATGAGTTCAAGAAAAGAGCCAGTTCCGATCCTGCGCGACTACCTATATCTAGATGTCGACAAAGTGAAGTCAATCGCCGGACAGCTTGAGTGGGGCGTCCCAGAAGATACCAGTTTGTCCGAGAAGACCGGTGGCAAGAGGAACTTGGGGTGGGATAAAGCGATCGGTCTCGGCGCAGAAAATAGCCGAGAAGTCATTACGCAACGGTCCGTGCTGGACAGTCTTTTCCCCGATCTTGAAGCCGTCCTAGAAGGCGCTTGGCTACAAGATGTTAGTGAATCGTTCCGAGCTGACAACCCTGGGTTGCACGACGAACTAAAAAAGAAACATCCGGAGGGATCTTTAGTTCGCCTCACCGCTGATTGTTACTTGTTGGACAGTCAGTACCTGACGGAATCTTTTCTCAACCTTTCGCTCACGATCAACGGCGTGCAGTGGTTCGGATCGGAGGTCCTCGCGGCCGCGATGCGCGCCTTGCCTGACACCTCTGAGCAGGCGATTGAAGAGGCGATATTGCAAATTCGCGGCCCCAAAGGCGCCGAGATTCCCGACCTCGGCGCCGCTGATGTCGAATCGCGGATGTACGACTTCGGATCTGACATTGGCATTTCTACGGATTACGTCCGTGCCCTAATGCGCACAATCCGGGGAATTGTACCTCCTGGCTTGAATATGTATGCATTTAGTAGCGGCGGCGATGGATCCGTCTCTATGGCTGCCCGACTTCAACGAGAACGGCGATACCTCGATGCCGATCCGGACGTCGTCGCGGCGAATTTTGGCCTGGACAGTCAGCCCTGGACTATCGTTGGCACGATAGGCCACTATTCTAGTGGTGGAAGTGTTCAAACCGCGGAAGAAACGCCGGAGCAGCAGTTCGAAAATTTCATGCAAGGGACTGCTGAAAAGTTTAATCGCGGGAACTTTATTAGACAAATGAGCACAACTCTCTCGCAGTTCGGGCGTCTAGGATTTCTCAACATCCCGCAGCATCCAGGCTTCACCATTGTTCCTATCGCTGTCTATCGAGCGGTAGCGCCAGTGGATACGGAGTCGCTCTGAGGAGTTCGTGTGGCGGTCGCTGGGGATACCACATTCATGCCACACGACACATCCAGGGCATGACAGGCACCGGCAAGCGTTGAGAGGAAAAACCGCAGGTCAGCGGCCATCGAAGGAGTCAGCGCCAGGCCGGGAGAGGGGCGAATAAGGTCAAGGGGTCGCAGGTTCAAATCCTGTCAGCCCGACGGTCTGTGGGAGCCCCCTGGCTCTGGGTGAAAGCCCAGGTCAGCGGGCTTTTTCGTGTTTCATTCGTGGTCGCTCAGCCTCGTCGATTTCAAGATCAGCAGGCGCGTGCAGGAGCGATTCTGGAGTGGATCATGCTTCCGGTGGCAAGTGGGGTCGCCTAACGGCTCCCGCTCGGCTGCTTCTTGGCCAACTGATTTGAATCGAAGACGCAACCATGCAAACACGTTCGCGTTTGTCTGACATGCGCTCATCGGGGGGAAAGCCCTACGAATGGCGCCACGACTTCCAGGACCTGGGCCTGGTCTACCAACAGCGAGCCCAAGCCGCTGTCCGCCCTCACGTCAGGGGCCCCGGCGCGGCCGTGGACTGGACACCCAGCGGCACAAACTCCAGGTCGTGTGCACACCTCAGATCGACTTGCGCAGCGCCTGACGAGCCCCCGAGATCTCCGCGAGATCCAGAGCTCGATGGTGCGGGCTGGACCGTGATCGCTGGTGCGGACGGCCACCGGGCCGACAAAGGACATGTAGGTGGCCAAGCTCGATCGGTGATGCACACAGCTGCCACGGTCCGCCGGCGCGGTGCCCTGCTGGGGTCGCCGGGGCAGGATGGGGGTCATGAGTGGCGAGGTTTGCGTGACGGTTGGTGCGGCGAGCCTATTGCGTGGGCGCGAGTTGGCGATCCCGTGACGGGGCGGGAGTGGACTGAGCATGGCTGGGTGACCGTTACTGACCGGTTGTTCCCGGCTGAGGCGGTTCGCAAGTACGGTCCCATCACTGAGCTGGTGGTTGGTTTTGAGTCCGTCACCTACGGTGAGACCAAATTCGTTGCCAGGCTGCGCCCGGCGAGCAGTGTGTGAACAAGAATCAGCAGCCGTGCGGAACGCACAGCAAGCGGTCTCAGGGGCGCTCGCGATGGGAGATCGAGCGGGCTGACGCGGCGGCCCGAAAGGCACGCGAGGAAGCGGAGGCTGCTGAACAGTGGCAGTGCGAGATGACCACGTCGCCAGCTCTCGGCGCGGTGCTGGAAGTCAAGCGCTGGATGCTTGTTGATGACACGGTGCCCGATGTTGTCGACCGTTACACCGTCGAGCGCACCTACGCCAACCGGACGGTCCAGGCCACTGCGGACAGCGGGGACCGAGTGTTCCTCGCCCGCAACGAGTACACCGGCGGTTGGCACCTCATCTGCGGCCAGCCGACGTCTATGCGGCTGCCATGCCGAGGCGGCGGTGCTGGCGTGCCGTGCAGGGTGCGACACAAGCCAGGGTTGCAGCTGCGTGAGGACTCGTCGTGGACCTGACGCGGCAAGGCATGTCACCCGAGTTGGTTGAGGTCGATGGCTCAGGTAGTGGTTCGTCCGCACTCTCGATCAGGCGGAGTTGCCGGACCAGGCTGCTTCGAGGAGGTCGGTGAGGTCCCGAAGGTCGGCCGGGCGGGGGTTGGCGTAGGGCGCGGTCAGTGTTTCTTCAGCGATTGCGCGGAGCTGAGCCCGGCTGACCCCGAGCTCAGCGAGGCTGGTGGGGGCGCCCAGTTCGGTGACCAGCTTGTGCAGGGCGGCTACGGCGACGGGTGCGTCGAGTGCTCGCGTCACAGCCGCAGCCGCGTGTGGTGCTGCGGGCAGGTTGAACGCGGCGACGTGCGGCAGCATCACGGCGTGCGTCTCGGCGTGGGGCAGGTCGAGCATGCCGCCGAGCACGTGGCAGAGCTTGTGGTGGAGGCCCATCGTCGTCGCGCCGAGGCAGGCTCCGCACAGCCACGCGCCCTCCAGTGCGGTCGCCCGTGCGGCACCGTCGGATGCGCCGGTACGGAGAACTGGTAGCGCCTCGGCGAGGTCGCGGATTCCGCGTTCCGCCATGGCCGCTACTGGCGGGGAACTGTCCGGTGCGTACAGCGCTTCCACCGCGTGGGCGATCGCGTTGAGTCCACTGGTGGCGGCGACGGCGGCGGGTACCGTCGCCGTCAGTTCCGGGTCGTAGATCACGGCCCGGGGCAGAACCGAACGATCCCGTCCGGTCTGTTTGCGGGAGTCCTCGGTGATTCCCCAGACCGGGGTCATCTCGGATCCCGCGTAGGTCGTCGGCAACGCGACGTAGGGCAGGCCGGCGCGCAGGGACAGGGCCTTGGCCAAGCCGATCGTCGAGCCGCCGCCGGCGGCGACGCAGCCGTCGGCCCCCAGTTCGGTGGCGACCTCGACGGCGTCGATGACCGTAGCCAGTGGGACGTGCATCCGTGCCCGTTGAAAGACGCCGACGGCGCGGTCTCCCAGGATGGCCGTCGCACGTCTGGCGAGATCGTGCTGAGTGGGCGTGGACAGCACGAGGATTCGGCGCAGGCCGACGTGGTTTGTCTCTTCGGCCAGCCGGGCGACTGAGCCCGCGCCGAAGACGACGCGTGCCGGCAGAGTCTCGTAGACCGCAGCGCTCACGTGACGGCCCGCCTCAGCCGGATGTCGAACCGTGCCCGGCGGAAGGGCGTGGTGACTCCGAACCGCTCGGCCTCTGCTGGGTCGGTCACCTCGGTGAAGTCGGTGACCAAACTCGAACGAACCGCGAAGACCGCGTCGCTGTCCACATAGGGTCCATTCGCGACGAACATGTGCGTGGTCAGCGGTTCGTGGCCGGCGGCATCGGCGATCACGTGGATGTGCGCGGGCCGGTAGGGGTGCCGGGCGGTTGCGGCGAGCAGTGCGCCGACGGGCCCGTCGGTCGGGATCGGGTAGTGGCTCGGCACGACCGTGCGGAACCAGAACTCGCCGTGTTCGTCGGTGTGGAAGAACCCGCGACCGTTGCCGGCGGGCTGGCTGTCGGGCTGCTGGACGTCGTAGAAACCGTTCTCGTCGCATTGCCAGACGTCGATCGTGGCCCCGCCCAGGGGCCTGCCGTCGAGGTCGGCCACCGATCCTGTGATCACACAGGGCGTGCCCGTCCCGATCAGGTCGATGGAGTCGCCGAGCTTCCGGAGAGGGGAGTCGACCATGTGGAAGGGGCCCAGAACCGTCGACTCGGTGCCCAGGTCGCCGCCGTTGATCGTCTCGACGAGCATCGAGATGCCGAGAACGTCGGACAGCAGTACGAACTCCTGCCGCGTCTCGTCGGTCTTGTGCCCGACCGCGGTCAGGAACTCGATGGCCTGTTCCCATTCCCGGTTCGTGAGCCGCAGTTCCCGGACCGCGGCATGGATGTGGCGGGTGATCGTTTCGAGAATCGCTTTCAGCCGTGGGTCCGGGGTGTCGGCGAAGCTGGTCAGGACCGCGCCGAGGACGGTTTCGTCGTTGAGATCCATCAAGCACCTCGCTTGCGGTCGGCGAGCTTGGCTGTGAACCAGTCCGCGACGAGGGCGCTGCGTTCGCTCGAGTGGTTGTAGATCGTGTGCTCGCCGTCGTCCCACACCCTCAGGGTGACGTCGCCGTGATGAGTAGCGGCATCGAGGAACGGCTGTTGTTCGTCGAGGCTGACGAGGGGGTCCTGCCCGCCGTGCAGGACCAGCACGGGGCAGTCGATGCGATCTTCGGACCGTAGTGCGATCCGGTCGAAGTTGTTCTGGATCGAAGCCTGGTCGCCCGTGCCGAGCATTGCGGCAGCCTGCTCGAGGTATGTGCGGAAGGTGAGCAGCCGTGGCCGGGCCGGAGCACCGTTGACGCACACAGCCGCGACGCGCGGGTCGGACGCGGCCGTGGTGGCGGCATACAACCCGCCGTTGCTGTTGCCCCACAGGCCGACGGGGCCGAGGTCCTCGCGCTCGACGAGGTGATCGACGAAGGTCCGGTACGCGGCGCGCACGTCGGCGTCCAGCAGGACTCCTCCCTCGAGCCGTGTCCGGCCCTGCCCCGGCCCCTCGGCCAGAAGCGCCGCGAGACCGCGGCGGTTCAGGGCGTCGGCTTGCCGGAGGTACGCCGGGCCCCATCCACTTTGGCCGCCGAAGACGACGACCGTGCCCAGCACCGGGCCGCGCGGCAGCAGCAGCCAGCCGAACATCCGGCCGTCCGCGAAGGGAATCTCCACCTCCTGGCAGCGCGGCGGCCGCAACGCTCCGGTCTTCCGCGTCTCGGCGGCGGACAAGGCCGCGGCTCTCGCGGAGACGGTAGCCGTCAGCCGGGAGTAGAGCGCACGCTTGCGGTCACTGTCGGAGTTGAACGCCATCTGGGCGAACACCAGGCAGGCGACCGCCGCTCGGTACGCCTCGTCCGCGCTCACCGTCCAGCCATCCCGGGCGGCGTCGGCCGCGCGCCGAAGGTGGCGGTCGGCAAGTCCCTCGGCTGCGGCATCCCAAGCCGTTCCGGCGGAGGTGAGGCGCTGAAGTTCGAGCACGTCGCCGAAGTCCATGCCGTAGTCGAGCATCCGCGTCGGCGGCATCGCCCGCCAGAGCACCTCGGCCGGAGGGAGTTCGGCCGTGGTGGTCCGGCCGTCGCCGAGCCAGTGCAGGCGGGTCCGGAGGTCGTCGACAGCCGCCGGGAGGTCGGCGAGGGCACCAGCCCAGAACAGGTGGAAGTCCGGCCGTCCGATGAACGCCTCCACCTCGTTGTCCCGCAGGAACGCGGCGTAGGTGCCATCCACGTCGTCGACATCCGTACCGGGTACCGCGATGACGACGCCGAGGCGGTCGAGGAAGCCCCGGTGGGCCGGGGACAGCACCGGCCGCGGGTCGGTCGCGCTGACCAGGCTGAATCCCCGTCCTACGACGTCGTCGAACCGGCCCTTCACCCCGTCCTTGCTCACGATTCCCTGGGGAGCCAGGGTCCCGGCCAGCGGGGCCGGTCGCCCGTCCGGTCCGTGGTGGACGACTCCGGCATCGAGCGTCGGGAACGGCGGCGGTGGCGGTGCGGTGCCGTCACGGAACGCCTGGTCGCGAGCGGCCGCGGCGGCGGGGTCGTGAGTGTTCGCCACGCGCCCCAGCGCGCTGGAGATCTCCGTGATCGCGGTGGCGTGGGGGCGGCGCTCGGCTTCGTAGGTGTCCAGCAGCTCATCGCCGGCGAGGCCGCTTAGGACGAGGTCCAGCTTCCAGCCCAGGGTGAGCCCGTCTCGCATTCCGGAGCAGGCGCCTTGCCCCATGTAGGGCGGGGTGGTGTGCGCCGCGTCGCCGATCAGGAACACCCGGCCGTGCCGCCAGGTCTCGGCGATCCTGCCCTCGAAGGTGTACACCACCTGGCGCAGGATCCGGACGTCATCCGGCCCGAGGCCGTGGGTCTCCCGCAGCCACGCCCAGGCGAACTCGGGGCGTTCGAACTCGGCGGCGTCCTCACCACGCAGGACCGCCAGCTCGAACCGTTGCCGGCTCTTTCCGATCGGCATGTGCATTGAGCCGCGGACCGGGTCGCAGTACTGGGTGAGGCTCATGAATCGGTCGGGCAGCGGCCGCAGCCGCTCGGTGTCGAGGTTGAGCCACCGGTCGTCGACACCGTTGTCGGTGCGCTCGATGCCGAGCGAGGCGCGGACGAAGCTGTTGGCGCCATCCGCGCCCACCAGGTATTTCGCGGTGACGCCCCGTTCCTCGCCGCCATGCGACCACTGACCGGTGCGGGACTGGGTCCACGGCCGCGCGGCCAGTTCGACGCCGTCGTCGTGGGGCCGGACAGCGACCACCGCCCAGCCCTGGTTGACCTCGACGTGGCCCGACGCCCGCACGTGGGAGTCGATCGCGTCCTCGATGTCGGGCTGGTAGATCGACAGGTGCGCGGGATGACCGCATGAGCTGCCACTCCAATCCAGTTCGAGGAGCAGTTCGCCCGAACCGTTGAGGTACCGGTAGCTCGACAGGGGAAGCGCGTCCCGGAGGGCGTGGTCGAGGTCACCGACGGCCTGGACGATGCGCGCGGTCTCGCCGTCGATGTGCGTCAGGCGCGGCAGACCGTACAGCGCGGGCCAGCGCTCGAACACCACCACCGAATGCCCGGCCTTGCCCAGGACGGATGCCAGAACGAGCCCGGAGGGGCCGTATCCGACGACCGCAACGTCGTAGTCGTGGTTCACGATGAGTTCTCCCGTCGGCCCGGAGCGGTTGCGCTCCTTCGAATCGACGTGGACGGTAGGCCGGAAGCCGGGGTGTGCCGATCCGTTTCGCGCCGGCCCGATCCACCTCGCGACGCGAGTTCCCGGCTAGACGGTTGCGACGCCGCTGACCGGAGAGCCGACGGCACCGGGGAGCCGAAGCGGGGGCGCCGTCAGCAGGAAGCGGGCCCGCTCGTGCTGCCGCAGCCATCGAGCGAGGTCCGCCAGATACCACATCTCGCCCAGCGGTATTCCCTGCTTGAAGAGGCAGTGGGTGTGCAGCGGGAGCACGGACTCAGCCCCAGGGGCCGGGTTCAGGCTGAAGGGCTCCACCGCGACGTTGTCGGCCACGATCGCCGAGAGCCCGCAGTCGGTGATCCACTGCAGCAGGCGGTGGTCCTGGCTGTCCAGTACGGCACAGGTGCCGTCCAGCGTCTCCTGTGTCAGGTCGTCGCCGAGGTCGAGCATGATCGCGGTGAGTCCGGTGTGGAGGCACAGGATGTCACCGGCCTCGACGGTCACGTCCTGCGCTTCCATGATCTCCATGAGCATCTCGTAGCCGACGGCGACGCGCTGATGGCCGACCGCCTGTTCCAGGTCGATCAGCACACCTCGGCCCTGAACCCCGGTCTGGGCGATGGTTTCGATGCCGAGCGCGCCGGCGTGCGGTGGCACTGAGCCGTCCGGGGCGCCGACCACGTCGATGTCCGCCCGGTAACCGTTGTAGTAGCAGATCGCAGGCTCGCCGGTGCCGTCGAGATCGAAGACGGCCCCGTGGTGGGCGAAGGAGTCCCACTGGGTCGAGTACTGCAGGTGGAGGACTGCGAGGTCGTCGCTGACGACGTCGGGCACGGTGGGTAGGAAGCGGTGGTTGTGGCCGAGCGGGGTGCTGCTGAGCACCGGTGGCTTGCGCGGCCCAGCGGCGTACTCGCCACGAGGGAAGTCGAGCGGGAGGCTGAGCGGGAAGGCGATCCCTTCCCGAACCTCCCGGGTGGCGGCGAGGCGCCGTTCGGCTGTGATCAGGTTCAGGCGGCCGAGCTGGTCGTCGTCACCGAACTCGCCCCAGTTCGAGCCTTCCGGGCGTTGTGTCCATCGCGTCATGGGTTTCCTCCTGGTTTGTCTGGCCGCCTGAGGCGGCCCGTACGATGTGCGCATGGGGCAGACGAGGCCGGGTCTCAAGGACGTCGCGGAACGCGCAGGTGTCGGTGTCTCTTCCGTTTCCCGCGTTCTTTCGGGTCACCCGGACGTGAGCGTGAAAATGCGTGACCGGGTCATGGCGGCGGTCGACGAGATCGGCTACCGGCCGGACATCTTCGCGCGTGGACTTCGTGGTGGGCCCACGATGTCGGTCGGGCTGGTGATCGGTGACATCTCCAATCCACTGTTGTCCGAGATCAGTCTCGGCGCGGAGAGCGAGCTCCGCCGTGCCGGCTACTCCCTCCTGTTCGTGAACTCGATGAACGATCCCGAACTCGAGGCGCAGAACATCCTGCTTTTCCAGGACCGGCACGTGGACGGACTGCTCCTGTCGCTCAGCGCGGAGGACGATGCCGGCGTACTGGCGGCTCTTCGGACCATCCAGGCGCCGTTGGTGCTGATCGACCGGGAGCTCGACGATTCGGGCGAGCAGCTCATGCCGAGCGCGGTGCTGTGCGACCACCGCGGGGGGATGCGTGCGGCCATCGCCCATCTGCTCGATCTCGGACACCGGCGGATCGGGTGCATCCTGGGCGGGCACGCGCGATTCGCGCGCATGCGGCGGCAAGGCGTGGAGGAGGCGTACGCCGAGCGGGGCCTGCCTCCCACCTACAACATCGTCCAGGGCCCGCTCGATGCCGATCACGGCCAGGCGGCGACCTCGCGGCTGCTGGACATGCGGGAGCGGCCGACCGCCCTGGTCGTCGGCGGGAACCAGCTGCTCAAGGGATGCTTGCGCGAACTGCGGTCGCGCCGCGTGGTGGTCGGGGCGGACCTGTCGCTGATCAGCTGCGACGAGACCGATTTGACAGAGATGCACGATCCACCCATCGCGGTCGTGCGGCGTGACACCCACCAGCTGGGGCGGACGGCGGCTGGGCTGCTCCTCCGTCGCATCCAGGATCCCGAAGAGGGCCCAGTCACCACCGTCCACCCCACGCAGTTCGTTCCCCGGGCGAGCGTCGTCCCGGTCCGCGAGACCGCCGGCGCCTGAGGGGCGGCGCCCGCCGCGTGCTGCTACCCGGCCTCGACGCGGTGAAAGCGGATGTAGTCCTCGTCGAGCTCCCAGCCCAGTCCGGGCCGGTCGGGCAGCGTGATGACGCCGTCGACCAGCGACGGCCGGTTCGCGATCAGGTTCCACCAGATCGGGTCCCGCTGCGGATCGAAGCACTCCGCGTAGAGGCCGTGCGGGATCGAGGCGAGGAGGTGGCTTGAGAGCTGGGGCTCCTCGTGGTGAGCCATCTGCACGTCGAAGGCAGCCGCCATCCCGGCGACCCGGCGCCACTCGGTTGGCCCGCCCGTCCACGACGCGTCGAAGTTGCAGACGTCGATCGCGCCGGCGACCATCAGATCGCGGGCACCGCCGGCCGAGTACTCGCTCTGGCCCGCGCACACGCGCACCCCGGTGGCGTACCGGACGTCCCGCATCGCGCGCCGGTCGTTGTGCCACTGGCAGGGTTCCTCCAGCCAGTGCAGGTCGAGGTCGGCGACCCGGCGGGTGAAAGTGATCGCGTCCTGCACGGTCCAGCCCTGATTGGCGTCGGCGGCCAGGATGAAGCCCGGGCCGGCAGCCTCGCGGGCGCGCCGGAACCGCTCGGCGTCCTCGACCGGGTCCGCGCCGCCCACCTTGAACTTCATTCCGGCCAAGCCCCGCTCCTTCAGGACGGCGATCTCGTCCTCGATGCTGAGCGGACTGTCGTAGTAGCCACCGATCGAGATCATCGGCACGGCGTTGCGGTATCCACCCCAGAGCCGCCACAGCGGCTGGCCCACCAGTTTGCCCACGGCGTCCCAGATCGCGCTGTCCACGCACGCGCACGCGACCAAGCCGAGCCGCCGGTCTCGCAGGATGTCGAAGGTTGCGGGGCGCGCGAGCGACCAGCAGCGTTCGACCGCCATCGCGTCCTGGCCGATCAGCCGCGGCTCGATCTCGCGGTGAATGATCGCGTCGATCTCCAGAAGGGCCGCGTCCTCGTCGCCGGCGTAGGCTTCGCCGACGATCCCTTCCTCCGTGTACACGCGGGTGACGATGGTCGAACGGTGGCTCATCTGGTAGTAGCTGCCGCGGAACACCCGGGCCAGCGGAACGCGGATCGGAACGGTCTCGATCTTGCGGATGGTCAGTCCCGTCAACGTGGGGATTTCCGCCGCGACCGGCGAAACATCGAGCGGCATGGTTGATCGGACTCCTCTGTCTAATGTCTGGGAACGTTACCAGAATAGCAGCATGGAGAAGTGTCCTCCAACCTTCGCTCCGGCGACCCCAAGTGGCCGTTCATACAGCGGTTGACCAGGGATTATGTGGAACATGATTCAGTGCTTGGCCGATCGGAGCCTCGACTGGTAAGGTTTCCAGCCAGCAAGCGAGTACACGACGGAGGCCGAGCCATGACGACGATCGATGCCGAACTACGCCGGAAGAACCGGGAGGCCGTCGAGACGTTCATCGACACGAACAAGCGGGACCAGTACCTCGACCAGTGGGCCGACGACGGTGTGAAGGAACTGCCGTTCGCCGTGCTGGAGGAGACGCGCTGGGCCGGTATCGCCGAGATCCGCCGGAACAGCGAGGAGAACGCCGTCCGGCGGGCCGGGGGTGACGCCTCCCGGCTCGACCTCCGTATTTTCGAGGGTGCCGATCCGAACGTCTTCTGGGTGACCAACCGGTGCTCCGAGGAGAAGACGTTCAACGGGGCGCCCTACCCGCAGCGGTACGTCCACCAGCTCGTCCTGCGGGACGGGAAGGTGGTCGTCTACCGGGAGTTCTTCAGCTCCTTGGTGCTTGAGCGCGCACTGCTCCGCCAGGCGCCGCCCGGCCTGCCCGGCTGGACCCCGGTCGCCTATGACCCCCCACGGGAATTCGACCAGGCCGCCGCGACAGCCGCCGCGGAGAGTGCGCGCGTCGTCGAGGCCTGGCTGACGGCGGACCTGTCGGACCCGAAGTCCCGGGACGAGCTGTGGGCCGACGATGCGCTCTTCGAGTTCCCGTTCGCCCCGCCGAACCAGGCGAAGGCGGCCTGGCGCGGCCAGGAAGAACTCAGAGCCCGCGCCGAGTGGTTCGCCGAGAATTTCGCGGGCTGCGCCCACGTTGACATCGAGCTGTTCCCGTCGGTGGACCCGGGCCTGGTGTGGGCACGCAGCCGGATGGCGGACACCGCCACCGCTTTCGGCCGGCCCTACCCGCAGAGCTACCTCTTCGCGTTCAACGTGCGCGACGGTCTGGTGCAGCTGGCGCAGGTCTACCACGACCCGCTGCTGGTGGCGACCGTGCTCCCGTTGGCCGGCTGAGCATGCGAGAGTACGAGCTCGCGCTGGGCGGGACCTGGCGGCCGGCGGTGTCCGGGGCCACGTATGAGACGGTGAACCCGTACACGGGGCGGGCCTGGGCGCGGGTGCCGGACGCCGGCGCGGCGGACATCGACGCCGCCGTCCGCGCGGCGCGGACCGCGCTCGACGGCGTGTGGGGGCAGCTGTCCGGATTCGACCGTGCCGCGCTCATGCGGCGGCTGGCGGACATCGTGGAGCGGGACGCCGACCGGCTGGCGGTCGTCGAAACCACGGACAACGGAAAGCTCCTCAGGGAGACCCGTCAGCAGGCGGCCGGGTTGGCGGCCTGGCTACGCTACTTCGCGGGACTCGCCGACAAGCTCCACGGCGACACCATCCCGTCGGCCAAGCCGAACTACTTCGTCTACACCCGCCCAGAGCCGGCGGGCGTGATCGCGGCCATCGTCCCGTGGAACTCGCCGCTGGCCCTGCTGCACTGGAAGCTGGCGCCGGCACTGGCGGCGGGATGCACGCTCGTCGTCAAGCCGTCGGAGTCGACGCCGGTGTCCGCCCTGGAGTACGCCCGGCTGTTCGAGGAAGCCGGCTTCCCGCCCGGGGTGCTGAACGTGATCACCGGGCAAAGCGCCGAACTGGGCAGGGCGCTGGTCGACCACCCGGGCGTCGACAAGATCGCCTTCACCGGATCGCCGGCGGTCGGAGCGGCGATCGCCGCGAGCGCGGGGGCCCGGCTGACGCCGGTCCTGCTGGAGCTGGGCGGCAAGTCCGCCCAGGTCGTCCTGCCGGACGCCGATCTCGAGGCCGCGGCGAACGGCGTGATCGCCGGCATCTTCGCCGCCGGCGGGCAGACCTGCATCGCAGGCTCCCGGCTCGTGGTCCACCGCGACGTCCGCGAGCAGCTGCTCGGACTGATAGTCGATCGGGCAAAGGCCATCCGGCTGGGCGACCCACTCCTGCCCGACACGGAGATGGGGCCGCTGGCGAACCAGCGACAGCTGGACACCGTCCTGGGGTTCATCGACCGTGCGGTCGCGGCAGGCGCCTCTGTAGTCACGGGCGGCCGGCGTGATCCCGAGCTGGGTGGACTCTTCGTGGAGCCGACGATCCTCACCGACGTGGTGCGCGACGCCGAAATCGCGCAGAAGGAGGTCTTCGGGCCGGTGCTGGCCGTGTTGGACGTCGCGAGCGAGGAGGAGGCGATCGCCGTCGCCAACAGCACCGAATTCAGCCTCGGGGCCGGCCTGTGGACCTCGGACGTCGGGCGGGCCCATCGTGTCGCCGCCCGGCTGCGCGCCGGCACCGTGTGGGTCAACAGCTACCGCGCGGTCGCGCCGAACGTGCCCTTCGGCGGCAGCGGAGCCAGCGGCTGGGGGCGCGAAAACGGCCGCCACGCCGTTGACGAGTTCCTCCACACGAAAGCGGTGTGGATCGAGACCGCGGGCGAAGTCCGCGATCCGTTCGTCGTCGGCTGACCGCCGGCATCCCGTCCACCCATGACTGGTCAAAGGAGATCAGGAAGACATGGCCACACCCACCGACCCGCCACGTGAAGCGGGTGAACTCACGTCACGCCGCTCGGCCCGTGCGATCATCGCGGGCAGCGCGGGCACCTTCATCGAGTGGTACGACTACGGCCTCTACGCCTACGTCGCCGGGATCGTATTCGCCCCACTGTTCTTCCCGCCGAGTGCCGGCAGTGCCGCGACGATCGGGACCTTCGGCGCGTTCGCCGCGGGCTTCATCGCGCGGCCGATCGGCGGTATCGTGCTCGGCGCCTTGAGCGACCGCTGGGGCCGGCGCCCGATCCTGCTGGCCTCCATCGTGCTGGTCGGTGTGGCCACCGCGGCGATCGGGTTCATCCCGCCGTACGCGTCCATCGGAGTCTGGGCACCGGTGCTGCTGGTCCTCTGCCGGGTCGCCCAGGGGTTCGGCACGGGTGCCGAGCTCGGCACCGCGATGGTCTATGTGAACGAGTCCGCGCGGCCGCGCACCAAGGGCTTCCAGACGTCGTTCCTCTACAACGCCACCATGGCCGGGTCGATCCTGTCATTGGTCTTCTTCGCCGCGATCAACCTCGTGGTCGGCCAGGCCGCGTTCGTGGCATGGGGCTGGCGCATCCCGTTCCTGTTCGCCGGGATTCTGACAGTGCTCGCGCTCATCCTTCGCCGTGGGATGGAAGAGACCGCGGAGTACCGACGTGTCGAGGAGGCGCGCGCCCAAGGGCGCATCGCTCGCAGCCGGGCGAACCCGCTCGCCGCGATCAGGGCAGCGTTCGCCGCGAGCCCACGGAACTACCTCGCGGCCTTCCTCATGCCGACCGCCAGCAACGTGATCGGGTACGTGGCCAACGCCTTCGGCATCAGCTACATGGCCAACCAGCTCAAGCTCACCTTCTCCCAAACGGCCCTCGCGCTGCTCGTCATGTACGTGGCCGGTGTCGTCGCTCTGCCCCTGTGGGGAAAGGCGTGCGACCGCTGGAGTGCGAAGACCGTCCTCCTCGTCGGCGCGATCGCCGGGATTCTGCTGGCGTTCCCGTACTTCGCGCTCCTCGGCACGCGAAACATGACCCTGGTCGTCATCGCGGGCGCAGTCCTCTGGGCCGTTTGCTGGTCCCCGAGCGTCGTCGCGCAGCTGGTGATCGGCCCGGTGCTCTTCCGCACCGAGTCGCGCGCCGCGGGCTTCACCTCGTCCCGCGAGCTCCAGCAGGCGCTCGTCGCGGGGCCGACCCCGCTCCTCGCTGCGGCCCTGATCATCCAGCTGGACGGCGCGCCGTGGTTGGTCGCGGGGCTGATCGTGGTGGCCCAAGTCGTCACGGTGTTCTCGATCCGGCTCGGCAAGCCGCAGCTCTCGGCCGCCGAGATCGGCGCGGTGCCCGCGCATCGGGGCCTCACCGCCGCCGATCGCGAGCCGGCGAAGGCATGAGGGCGAGCGGATGTCGAGTTCGGCCTTGCTGGAACGGTACTCGGTGCTGCGCGCCTCCGACATCGACGCGTTCCGGACGTCGGTGTCCCAGGTCCTCACCCCGCACCGGCTGACCCCGCACCGCGGACGCGGCGTAGTGACCGCCGATGTCGCCGTTGCCCCGCTGGGTCCACTCTCGCTGGTTTACGGCCAGCATCGCGGCGCCGAGCTCGGGGTGACGCTGACCGAGCAGATCGACTACTACGACGTCAACCTCTCGTGGGGCGGGCACAATCGCATCACCTGCGGCGCCGACGAGATCGTCGTGGACCGGAACACCGGCGGGATCATCTCACCGTCGATGCCGGTGAGCATGCGGCTGAGCGCCGAGTACCGGCAGCTCCACGTCCGGATCGAGCGCGCTGCGCTCGAGGCTCGCCTCGAGGAACTGCTCGACCGCCCGATCACGACGCCGTTGGTGTTCCGCCCCGCGATGGACCTGCGCGCCCCGGCCGCGGGGACGTGGGCGCGGGCGGTGACTCTGCTGGTCGGCGACCTGGGAACGGGCACGGGGCTGGCGGCGGCCTGGACACTCGGCGACAACCCCTGGTCGGCGTTTCTGATGAGCGGCCTGCTGCTCGCCCAACCACACAACTACAGCGCCCAGCTCGCCGGCAGCCGCGCCTACGCCCACCGGCCCGGACCACTGCGGCGGGCTGTCGAGCTCATCGAGACCCGGCCCGGCAGCGACCTGTCATTGGAGCGGCTCGCGCGCCACGCAGGAGTGAGCTCTCGCTCGCTGCAACGCCATTTCCAAGATCACATCGGCGTCTCACCGCGCGAGTACGTTCAGCGCATTCGGCTCGCGCGTGTCCGCGACGAGCTCGCCGCCGCCGGTCCGGGATCCGGCGTGACGGTGACGGAGGTGGCCCTGCGATGGGGCTTCACCCACGTTCCGCGCTTCGCCGGCGCTTACCGACGCCGCTTCGGCGAGTCACCCTCGACCACCTTGCGCGCACTCCCCGAGGGGACGCGCACCGACACTTCGAACCTTCAGGAGGAACTATGACCACACAGGCTCTTTCGTCCGTGACGGTGCCGCTGCAGTACGCAGACCCGGCCGAGCCTGCCGGGATCTTCTACGCCGGCCAGCACGCTGCTTCCACAGCCCGCTTCCGCTCCGTTGACACCACGATCACGAACGCCCGCCCGATCAGCGAGGACTTCCGTCTCGACGTGCACGGGTTCGCTCTGGTCGAGCACCAGACGAAGGTGCAGGACTTCACCGACGTCGAGGAGGTGGAGCGGGTCTACACGGCTGAGCTCGAGGAGCTGGTCAAGGCGGCGACCGGTGCGGTGAAGGTCGTTGTCTTCCACACGATGGCGCGCTTCGAGGACGGCGAGAAGCGGGGCGAACGCCCACCGGCGCGCGCGGCGCACGCCGACTACGACGGCGCGAGCTTCGAGGTCTGGATCCGCCGGGCCATGGGCGCCGAGGCCGACGAGTGGCTGGCGGGACGCTGGTCGGAGATCAACGTGTGGCGCGGCATCCGTCCGGTCGAACGGGTTCCTCTCGCTGTCGCCGACGCCCGCACCACCGGTCTGGACCAGTACGTGCCGGTCCCGATCCACGAACGACCGGACCAGCCGACGCCGTTCATCGGCCTGAACCTCGTGCACCACCCGAACCAGCGCTGGTACTACTTCCCGGACATGCAGCCGGACGAGGCGCTGCTGTTCCGCCTCTGGGACACCGACTCCTCGGTACCGTTCCCGGTGGCGCACAGCGCGATCGACGATCCCACCTCGCGCCCCGACGCAGCCCCGAGGGCCAGCGTGGAGGCGCGCACCGTGGCGTTCTTCCGTTGAGAGAGGCTGATTTGCGCTCGTAGACAAGGTCTGCTCGTCGCGCGGTTGGTCTCGGGGGGCCCGGGGGACCGGCAGCCACGCCGCCTGTGCCGGCGAGCGGAGGGATGCCGCAGACCACGGCCGTCGACACGTTCCGGACGCGAACAGGAAGGTCATATGACGAAATTCTTCCGGCCCATGCCGAATCGAGTCACGGTTCGCGAGTTCGCGATCAGATCGGCCATCTCTTGGCACACAGCCCAAAAGCAGTAATGCCGAGGACTCGAACCTGCGTGGCCAGGCGTACGGGCTGTCCGATTCCGCGGCACATGACGAGTGCAAGTCGCGAGCAGCGCCCTGCGCGGTGATCGGCCAGGAGCGGCTCCTCAATGGACCTGAACGATCCGCGCAGACTTGTGGAAGCCATGTTTCGCGAGTCGGCGCGGCGTCGGCCGCACAGTTCACGCCGAAGGGGTCATTCGTCTAGCCGTCGATGCCAGGTCGCGCCGACGGAGCGGGACGCGCGCAATGGGCTGTGGGGACGGAGCGAAAGTGGAGCCGCGAATGTTCGCATTGTTCGCTGAACCTTCCCGAGCGTGTCGCAACTGTCCCGCCTTACGCAGGGTATTCTCTGTTTTCGCAGGTCAGCGCTCTGTGCCGACCACGCTGGGGGAGAAGTTTGACCTGTAGTAAAGGGGTCGGCCCTTCGATTTCCGGCGGTTGTCTGATCGAAGAACCTTGATAGTAGCTCTCGTCCGCTACCATGCCGCGGCCGGAACCTCGATCAGGGGCCGGGCGCGGTGAGGTGCTGAGTATTCCCGGCGTTCCTCGTTTGCCTCGGCTCGTTGAGGCGTAGGGCGGTGTGGCTGTTGGTCTGCTCGACAAGGCTGGACCCAACCCTTCTTTTGGAGCTTTCGGGTGGCACTCAGCGGTGCGTCGCAGGGCCACGAGGGGCGTGGCCGGCAACCGCCCGGTGAACTGAGTCAAGAAAGCGGCTCGTCGCCTCAGCGTTGTTGTTCATGTTTCGCCGTGCGCTGCCGCGCAGCTCGTCGCTGTTCTCTTCGCGATGGTGCAACTCGACCCCGCCTTGACGTCGCGACATCTGGGAGGAATCCGACACTCCACTTGTTCTGCCATCTTTCGGGCTTTGTGATCCGGGGTTGCAGAGATGTGCTTGAGAGTCGGCAGTTGATGGCTTGTTGTCCGTTTTCTCGGCTGTTGGAAAATAGCGACCGGTTCAACGAGTGGCAATTGGCGACCGTCTTGATCACGCTGTGCTGATTAGCCTTTTCGGACTATTTTACTTACGTCAACTATCTGTGAGTCTGATCTTCGCTCTGGGTGGGTTGGGACCACCCGCTTGGGGATGAGGGGACCTCTTCGTGAAGTCACGTCGTGGGTGGTTGCTGCTCGGAATCGCGGTGGTGACGGCCGTCGCGTCCGCGGTTGCGGTCCCGCCGGCTTCGGCTGTGAGCGCGGGCCTGGTGCCGGATTCGGCTCCGGATGAGGCGACCGCGGCGCTCTGGGCGCAGCAGGGTGATAAGCCCGTGGTGGTGTCGTCGGCGACCACCGAGACCTCGGAAACGGTCGCCAACCCCGATGGGTCCTGGACGCTGACTGAATACACCCATCCGGTACGGGTGAAACAGGGCGCTACCTGGGCTCCGATCGACACGACACTGGTCAAGCGGGCGGACGGAAGCGTCGGGCCGAAGGCGACGACCGTCGATCTGGCGCTGAACCCGGGTGGGGCCGGGTCGTCTGGTGCCGATCGTGACCGCTGGAGATGGTGACGGCCACTCTGTCGGCCTGGTCTGGACCTCCGATCTGCCGGTGCCGACGCTGGCTGGGGACACGGCCACCTACGCGGAGGTGCTGCCCGGCGTGGACTTGCAGGTGGAGGCGGTGCCGGAAGGCTACATGCAGAAGGTGGTGGTGAAGACCCGCGAGGCCGCGGACAATCCCGCTCTGGCCACCATCCCCTTCGGGCTCTACACCAAGAACACCACGGTCGACCTCGCGGAAGGCGAAGGACACGGCACGCCGACGGACTCCACAGAGGCGACCGACGGCTTCGTGGTCAAGGATCCGGAAGGCAAAGTGCTCTTCGACGGGGACGCGTCGCGCATGTGGGACTCCGCCGGTGAGGGATCGGAAGCGGAAGCCCAGCTGGGGGAAGGCGGTGGCCGGCACGAATCCGTGATGGAGGTCGAGCTGACCGATGACCAGGTGAAGGTCTCGCCGAACCAGGAGTTCCTGGATGATCCGGAGACGCAGTACCCGGTCACCCTGGACCCGGACAACTGGTGCACTTCGTGCGGGATTCAGGCGCACGTCGTCGTGCAGTCCGGTTACCCGGCCGCGCACAACTACAACGCCACCGCCGGTGATCTCTCCGATCTCAAGGCCGGGTACGAGAACTACGACGCCGCGGGTGTGTCGCGCTCCTACATCCAGATGAACGCCGCCCAGTTCGCCGGCACCGTCGTGAAGTCCGCATCGTTGAACGCGACGGTCTTGCATTCCTACAACTGCTCGGGAACCAGCCCGACCGACCTGTGGCTGGCCGGCGCGATCGACGGGAACACGACGTGGAACGCCCAGCCGATCTGGGGCTCGAAGCTCGGTTCGAGCAACGTTGCGAACTGCAACGACGCGCCGAACGTGATCGCCCAATTCGACGCGACCGCGGGGGCACAGACGTCGGCGAACCAGCGCTGGCCCAACGCCACGTTCATGCTCATCGGCAGCACCGAGAACTCGGTGTCGGCGTGGCGGCGATTCGCGCTCAACCCTTACCTGCAGGTCAACTACAACTCCTACCGAACACGCCCTGGAACCTGACGATGCAGCACGGCGCGCTGAAGTGCGTCCAGGGTGCCAATCGGCCGTGGATCCAGACCAAGACCCCGCAACTGGCCGGCCTGGTGTCCGACCCCGATGGCGGAACATTGTTCGCGGGTTTCGCGCTGGGGGCCGGCACTGCAGGGCACAGCACCAACGTGCACGACAACGCGGGAAGCCTGGTCACTGTGGGCACCCCGGGCCCGAACCAGGCGGCGACCGCGCAGTTCGCCGCCGTGCCCGCGGGATGGATCACCGGCGACGGTATCTACAACTGGTCGATGCAGGTCAACGACGGCCAGCTGTGGTCACCCTGGGTGGGCAGCTGCGAGTTCTACGTCGACTCGACCGTGCCGCTGGCGCCGACAGTCAGCATGACCGGCACCTCACCCGCCTACCAGGGCGACACCGCGCACTTCAGTGTCTCCGTCGGGATGGCCACAGCCAACTTCTACGACATCGACCACTTCATCTACACCACCGACGGTTCCGAACCACAACCGCAAGGGTCGCCGAGTATCACGGCGACGAAGGCCACCGACGCGAGCGGAAAGATGATCGCGACTGCGAACCTGTCCGCAATCGCCGTCAACGGGAACCAGAACTACATCAAGGTCAAAGCCGTCAACAAAGCCGGCACCCCCGGCCCTGACGCCACCTGCGTCGCCAGCGGGAACCTCGATGCTCCGTCCTGCACCTTCCACGTCCTCCCGTTCACCCCGGCCGTGGGACTGGTCGGCGCGTGGCCGCTCGACGAAATGGGCGGCCGGGTGCTGGCCGACACCGCCAACACCACGCCCGACAACGCCGGGCTGACCGTGCACGGCGCGGAGCTCCTCGGCGGCGGTGACTGGATCGCCGGCTACGACCACGGCAACTCCTGGACCCATCCGGACACCGGGGGCTACAGCGAGGGAACCAAGGGCGCGCTGACCCTGGACGGTTCGAGTGGCTACGTCGACACCACAACCGGTCCCGTGGCGGACACGACGAAATCCTTCAGTGTCGGCGCCTGGGCGAAGCTCAACAACACCAACGGTTACCAGACCGTGGTCTCGCAGGACGGCAACCAGGCCAGCGGCTTTTACCTGCAGTACTCAAAAGCCGACAACGCCTGGGCGTTCAGCATGACCACCGCCGACCAGGCCAACGCCACCACGGTCCGGGCCAAGTCCACGAGCCCGCCCACGGTCGGCGTCTGGACCCACCTCGTGGGCACCTACGACGCATCCACCGGCACCACCACCCTCTACGTCGACGGAGTCAAGCAGTCCACCTCGGTCGGAGCCGGATGGGCCTCGACGGGCAGGCTCGTGATCGGCGCCGCGAAGTTCAACGGCGTCCGCACCGACTACCTCGCAGGCCAGGTCGACGACGTCCAGGTGTGGCAGCGAGTCCTGTCCGCGCAGGAGGCACACGACTTCGCCAACGCTCCCGCGCCCGTGTCGAAGTTCGGCCTCGCAGAGGGCTGCGTCACCGCCCTCGGCACCACGGCACCGTCCCTGCAGAGCAGCTGGGCTCTCGATGAAGGCAGCGGCGCCACCGCGAACGACACCAGCCCGTTCGGCAACGCGATGACGCTCAACAACGGCTACACCTGGACCACCGGCCAGCAGGGGAGCGCCGTCCATTTCGACGGCACCGGCGCCTACGCCAACGCCGCTCCGCCAGTCGACACCACCCAGTCGTTCACGGTGTCGGCCTGGGCGAAACTCGACGACCTCAACGGCTACTACACACTCCTTTCCCAGGGCGGAACCAATGAGGCCGCTTTCCAGTTGCGGTACTCGCCCGACGTCAAGCGCTGGGTCTTCGGGATGACCTCCGCCGACGACAACAGCACCGACCTCTACCACTGGGCGATCGGCTCGCAGGCCCCGCAGGCGGGTGTGTGGCCCCTGCTGACGGGCGTCTTCGACCAATCGACCATGCGGGTGCGGTTGTATGTCAACGGCAAGCTCGAAGGGCAGAACGTCGTCCCGACGGCCTGGAGCGCGGTCGACACCTTCACCGTCGGGGCCTACCTCGGTGTCAACAACTTCTTCAAGGGATCTGTGGACCGGGTCCAGGTGTGGGGCCAGGCGCTGACCGACGACCAAATCGCATCGCTCGCCGGGTTCAGCTACTTCGACTCGATCCGCAAGACCACCGGAACCGGATCCGGCCCCGTCAGCCTCACCGAAGCGCCTGACGCCTGCTCGGCCCAGTTCCCGAGACCATGGACCGGGCAGGTCGACGCCGGGCGCCCGGCAGGCTTCCGCACCGACCGCTCCTACACCGTCGAAGCCTGGGTCTACCACCGGTGGACTTCCGACGACGTCGCCGTCGGCGGCGCGGTCGACCCGAACGGGCGAGCCGTGGTCGGCGTGGACGATTCCCAGTACTCGCCGATCCTGCTCGGGTACCACAGCTGGAACGACGCCAACGGCACCCCGCACCCGAAGTGGACGCTGCTCGTCAGCAACTCCACCACGGGCCCCGGCGCGTGGTACGCGATCAGCGACGCCGACGCCGCGAACAACACCTGGGTCCACCTCGCCGCGACCTACGACGCCTCCACCCACACCATCGCGCTCTACGTCAACGGCGTGAAGCAGCACACCTACGCCAACACCCCAGACGGAGGCGGAGTCACCAGCCGCGCGAGCACCGGAACCCTGTTCCTCGGCCGCGGCGTGTGGAGCGGCCAGAGCTCCGATGGATGGTACGGCGGCCTGGCCGGTGTGCGGATCTACCAGGGTGTGCGCGGTGGTGGCGACATCGCGTACGACGCCAAGACCGATGACCCGGGCAGCCTTTCCGGTGTCAGGCACCTCTGATCCACGTCCCGCTTCCCGAGAGACAAGGGCGATCATCATCATGACCGTGGCAAGGCGCCGGTTGAAGATCAAGCGGTGGGCGCGGACGACGGCCGTTGCGACAGCGGCGATCCTCCTGGCATCGGCACACCAGGCGATAGCCCAGCCCGTGGGCTGGCACGGTCTCGGCTGGGACCTGCCACCCCTGCAAGCGGCGCAGTCGGTGACCGGACGGGTCGTGACGGCTCTCGCCGGTGACGCTCCCGCTTCGACGCCCTCGGCACCGACACCCGCGGTGAACTGGCCCGCACCGGACCGGGCGCAGATGGACCTACCCGCCACGGCCAAGGGCAGCAAGGCCCCGGCCCTGTTGGTCGCGGGCAAGCTTCCAGTGTCGGTCACGCGGGGCCACGGCCGCGACACGCGCACCGGCCGCTACACCGCCGACGCCTCCACGGTTCCGGACGGGCACGGCGCGGGCCGGGTCGAAGTGGCCACTGTGGACCGCCAGGTCACCGAGAGGGCCGGTATCCCCGGAACCCTGCTCGAACTCAAGGCGATCTCCGGCGACACGTCCGGGCCGGTCGAAGTCGCGCTCGACTACCGCGGTTTCGCCGCCGCGTACGGAGCGGACTTCGGCGAACGCCTGCACTTCGAACAGCTCCCCGCCTGCGTGCTCACGACACCGGACAAACCGGAATGCCGCGCCGGGCAGCCGGTCGACTCCGAGAACGACGCGGGTGCCCACCGCTTGACCGGTGAAGCGACCTTTGCCGCCGAGAGCGTGACAGTGCTGGCAGCGACCGCGGACACCGCGAGCGGCGGAGGCGACTTCAAGGCCACGAAACTCTCGCCGGCGGGCTCGTGGGCGTCCGGTACGTCGTCCGGTGACTTCTCCTACACCTACCCGATCTCAGCCCCGAAGGCACCGAACGGGAAGTCGCCGTCGTTCGAGTTGAAGTACTCGTCGGGAACCGTCGACGGGCTGACCTCGGCGACCAACAACCAGGCCTCCGAGATCGGCGACGGCTGGAACTCGACTGCGGGTGGGTACATCGAGCGGTCCTACAAGGCCTGCGCCGGAGACCTGGGCGGCAACAACGGTCAGACCAAGACCGGCGATCTGTGCTGGGGCAGTGACAACGCGACGCTGTCGCTGGGCGGCTCGACCACCGAGCTGATCAAGGACACCGCGACCGGAACCTGGCATCCCCGCGGCGACAACGGCGCGCGCGTGGAGAAGCTGACCGGTGCGGCCAACGGCGCCAAGGACGGCGAGCACTGGAAGGTCACCACGCTCGACGGCACCCAGTACTTCTTCGGGCTCAACCACCTGCCCGGATGGCAGACGGGGAACCCCGAAACCCAGTCGACCTGGACCGTGCCGGTCTTCGGCAACAACGCAGGCGAACCGTGCAACGGCGCCACGTTCGCCTCGTCCTGGTGCCAGCAGGCCTGGCGCTGGAACCTCGACTACGTGGTGGACCCGCACGGCAATGCGACCACCTACTACTACCAGCCCGAGACCAACCGCTACGGTCTGAACCTGAACCTGACCAGCGCCGGAACGCCCTACATCCGCGAGGGCCAGCTGCTGCGCATCGAGTACGGGTTCAACACCCACGTCGTCGGCCTCTACACCCACGCACCCGCGCAGATCGTGTTCGACACGGCCGAACGGTGCCTTCCGAACGGCGCGGTCACCTGTGACCCCGGCCAGCTGGCAGGGAACGCGGCAGCCTGGCCCGACGTTCCCGCCGATCAGATGTGCGCGGAGGGAGCGACCTGCCGGAACGTGGCCCCGGTGTTCTTCACCCAACGTCGGGTGATCGGCATCAGCACCCAGGTCACCGACGGCGGGACCGGCTGGAAAACCGCCACCCAGTGGTCACTGGTTCAATCCTTTCCGGCGAGCGGCGACGGTTCCAGCCCCGCGATGTGGCTGGACTCCATCACCCAGACGGGCAAGGCCGGCGGTTCGGCGAGCATGCCGCCGACGGTGTTCCACCCCAAGGCGCTGGCCAACAGGGTGGATGCCAACAGCAAGTACACGGCGCTGACCCGTAACCGCATCGACGCCGTCACCACCGACCAGGGTGGCGTGATCGCCGTCAAGTACGCCGACCCGCAGTGCGTACCCGGCGTCACCATGCCGGCCAACCCGGAGAGCAACACCCTCGCCTGCTACCCCGTCTACTGGACACCAGGCGGAGCTACCGACCCGGTGCTGGACTGGTTCAACAAGTACGTCGTCACCGACGTGACCGAGGACGGCCGCACGACCTTCTCCCAGCAGGCGCTCACCCATTACGACTACCTCGGTGGCGCGGCGTGGCACTACGACGAGAACCACCTGGGCGATCCGAAGTACCGGACGTGGTCCCAGTGGCGTGGCTACGCCACAGTCAAGACCACCAAGGGGCAGGCCACCAGCGACCCGGCCGGTCCACCGACCGTCAGCCAAGCGCTCTACCTGCGGGGGATGGACGGCGACACCCTGCCCGGCGGCGGCAAACGCTCGGTCTCGGTCACCGACAGTCTCGGCGGGACGATCCCGGACAGCACGGCGCTCGGCGGCTTCCAGCGCGAATCGCTGACCTACCTCGACGGCAACGTCATCGCGAACACCGTCAACGATCCCTGGATCTCGCCCGCGACCGCGACCAACGCCGACGGCACCCAGGCCTTCCGCACCGGCACCGGCACGAGCCGCACGCGGACCTGGATCGCCTCGGCGAACAAGTGGCGAACCACGCGCATGATCACGTCCTTCGATGCGTACGGTCTGCCGACGCAGGTCGAGAACGACGGCGACATCAGTGATCCCGCTCAGGCCACCTGCACGCGGAACACCTACGCCCAGAACACGGCGGCGTGGTTGATGAGCTACACGAGCCAGGTGCAGAAGACCGCAGGGCCGTGCAGTACGCCGGCGAGCAGCGGGACGATCGTGAGCGACAGCCGGTCCTACTTCGACCACCAGGCGTTCGGCGTGGCGCCGGGTACCGGTGACATCACCCGCACCGACACGCTCGACTCCTGGCCCGCCGGCGGCAGCGAGAAGTTCGTCGCGCCCGCGACCACCGCCGAGTTCGACGTCTACGGCCGGCCGACGGCCTCCACCGACCCACTTGGGCTGACCACCAACATCGCCTACACGCCGGCTACCGGAGGCCCGCTGACCCAGGTCGTCACCACCGCGCCGCCCGTCAGCGGCACCAATTCGACCAGGTTCACGACGGTCCAGTACCTCGACCCGATCACCGGCGCCATGACGGCGCAAGTCGACCAGAGCGGGCTGCGCACCGACGCCACGTACGACGCTCTGGGCCGTCTCACGGCGTTGTGGCCACCGGGGCACGACAAATCCACCAATGCGCCCGCTGCCACGACGTACTCCTACACGGTCAGTACCACCGGTCCGAGCGTGGTGACCGCGAACCGCCTCCTGTCCAGTGGCAAGTACGCGTCGACGTACGAACTGGTCGACGGACTCGGCCGCACGGTGCAGACCCAGGCGCCAACGTCCTACGCCGAGGGCGGGCGTGTTGTCACCGATTCGTTCTACGACTCCCAGGGGCGCACGTGGAAGACGCACGACGCCTACTGGAACAAGGACGCCGCCCCGGGCACCAGCCTCCTCGTGGTGCAGGACAACGCCGTACCCAGCACCACAGTCTCCCGGTTCGACAGCGCGGGCCGGGCGGTCGCCTCGATCTACGAGCTTTACGGCACGGAACAGTGGCGCACGACCACTACCTACGACGGGGATCGCACCACCACCGTTCCGCCGGCTGGCGGCATTGCGAGCAGCGTGGTCACCGACGGGCTCGGTCAGAAGACACAGCTCGTGCAGTACAAGGACCGGGCGCACACGAACCCCGGCGACCCCGCCGACGTGACGACCTACGGCTACAACCACACCGGCATGCTCACGTCGACCACCGACAGCACGGGGCGGAACACGTGGACCACCACGTACGACCTCCGCGGGCGCAAGTTCGCCACGACCGACCCCGACACCGGCATCACGACCTACACCTACGACGCCGACAACCGGATGCTCACCAGCACCGACGCCAGCGGCAGGACGCTGGCCTACACCTACGACAACCTCGGCCGCAAGACCGCCGAGTACCAGGGCTCGGTGACCGGGACCAAGCTCGTCTCCTGGACCTACGACACCGTCCTGAAGGGCAAACTCGCCAGCTCGAGCAGGTACGCCGACGGCAGGACCTACACCAACACGGTCGTCACCTACGACTCGGCGGGCCGGGTCACCAGCTCCCGGTTCACCATTCCGCTGACCGAAACCGGGCTGGGCGGAACCTACTCGTTCTCCTGGCGCTACGACCCGCTGAGCGACGTCCTGCGTTCCTACGGCAGCCCGGCCAAGGGAGGACTGTCCGACGAGTCGATGCTCACGGGCTACGACGCGCTGGACAAACCCGCGACCCTGCTGGCCGCCGGAACGAGCGCCGGCACCGAACTCGTGAGCGAGACGGACTACAACCCGTTCGGACAGATCCTCCGGAACAACTACCAGGACCCCGACGACCCCCACCAGATCTCGATCACGCACACCTACGAGGACGGCACGAACCGGCTGGCGAGCACCCTCGCCGAGCGGGCCACGGCGTCGGACTACATGATCGGGAACCGGGCCTACACCTACGACGCGGCACGCGACATCACCAAGATCGCCGACACCCCGCTCGGTGCGCCGTCGGACAACCAGTGCTTCGGTTACGACTACCTGCAGCGGCTCACTGAAGCCTGGACACCGGCATCCGGCGACTGTGCCGCCGCTGCCAGCGCCGCCACTCTCGGCGGAGCGGCACCGTACTGGAAGTCGTGGAGCTTCGACCAGACCGGCAACCGTCTCACCGAAACGCAGCACGCCACGTCCGGTGACACCGCGGCGGTTTCGACCTACCCGCAGCCGGGGCAGCCGCAGCCCCACGCCGTCCAGTCGGTCGACACGACCGGGCCTTCCGGCAGTGCCCGCACCAGTTACACCTACGACGCTGCCGGGCGGACAGCGACCCAAAGCGGTCCGGCTGCACAACTGACCTACACCTACGACGCGGAAGGACGGGTAGCCACCGCGAAGGACGCCGCGGGCAAGGTCACCAGCTACGTCTACGACGCCGACGGCAACCGGTTGCTGACCAAGGACGCCACCGGCACCACCCTCGTCCTCAACGACCTCGAAATCTTCGTCGCGGCCGGCACGTCCACGGCTGTTGGCACCCGCTTCTACACCTTCGGCAGCCTGCCCGTCGCCGAGCGGAAGTCCGGCCAGCTGAAGTGGTTGCTGACGGACAACGTCAACACCACCTACGCGAGCGTGGACGCGGCCGACCTGTCGGTCACCAAGCGCTGGCAGGACCCCTACGGTGTCCTCCGCGGCGCGGCACCCACCTCCTGGCCGGACAAACACGGCTATCTGGGCGGCTACCAGGACACGACCGGCATGGTCCACCTCGGAGCACGCGACTACGACCCTGCCACCGGGCGGTTCACCACCGTCGACCCGGTGCTCGACACGGCAGTTCCGCAACAGCTCAACGGCTACGCCTACGGTCTCGGGAACCCGCTGACCCGACCCGATCCCAGCGGGCTGGAACCGTTGGCCGACCCCTCCTGCATGAACGTCGAATGCCGGAACACTGGCTACGGCGCAACGGCCAACTGGCCCAAGAACGGCTACCCGGTCCCGAACAAGTGGCCGGCGCCGGGTCTGTCCCCGACAGAACTGATGGACACCAGCGTGCCGAAGATGAGCATCCCCACGCCGCTGTCGATCCTGTCCGCGATGCCGCCCAACTACCTGACGTCTTCCGACCCGGCGCCGAAGGAAAAGGGTTTCCTCGCCAGGCTGGTCGACGAGGTCTGGGAGGTCTCCGGTCTCGCCGACGTCGAGCGGTGCATCGACAACCCGAGTGTGGTGGGTTGCCTGAAGGGCGCCATCAACGTCGGGATCTGGTTCATCCCCGGCGGTGGTGTGGTCAAGGGCGCTGAAGCGGCCTATGCCGGAGGACGTGCTGTCGAGTCCTACATCGCCGGCGAGCGTGCGGAGTCCACCCTCGCGCAGGACCTCGCGCGATCCTGCAACAGCTTCGCCGGCGACACGCCGGTTCTCATGGCGGACGGCAGCACGAAACCCATCGCTGCGCTCAAACTCGGCGACGAGATCACGAACGCCGAACCGGACGATTCGAACACCCAGAAACATGTGGTCACAGCGATCCACATCACCGACGACGACCGCGACTTCGCCACCCTCACCATCGCCGCCCCGGACGGGCCGAAGGACATCGTCACGACGGCCCACCACCTGTTCTGGGACACCACGACGCACGCTTGGACCGAAGCGGCTGCCCTCAAGCCTGCCGAACAACTCGACACCCCCGGCGACGGCCACGCGGCAGTGCTGGCGGTCCGGGTGTACACGGGTACGCTGCGGACCTACAACCTGACCATCGACACCGTCCACACGTACTATGTCGTGGCGGGCAGTGCGCCGGTACTCGTACATAATTCCGGAGGGCCCTGCAAGGAAGTTGTCATGGGCGGCTTCGTCAGCTTCGAGCAAGCCCGAAACAAGGCGCTCGATTTGCTCGGCGAGATCGATCCTGCGACTCGACAGCCGTACATTGGTCGTCTAGAGTCTGCGCCGTCGACGTATGGCAAAGTTGTAGGGTTCACTACCCGGGTGAATGGTGAATTCAAGAGGCTGAGGTTGGACTACGACCCGGTGAAGGGGCCCCATATCAACGTGGAAATCGGCAAGGGTGATTCTGCAAGTAAATATGCCGTCGCCTGGAATGGAACCGAAGAAGATTTCGCGAGAGTATTGGACGGTAACTGGTGACGTTCGAGGACGTATACGGAACCAGGCCGGACCTCCTTCCGCGGTCTATGGTTCGACTGGTTCGCTCCGATTTGCCGGGGCATCCCGGGTCGGAGTGGGTTGGGCGGCCAGGGGTGAAGCTGTTGGACCCGGCAGAACATCTTCGCAACGAACGGGAAAGCCTCGGTCGCTACCCGCGCAACTCCGACGGTGCGATCGATTGGACGGCGGTACCCGAAGAGTTGGTGATCAGTTCGACGAATCGAGATTCACCTGGGCTGGACGCAATTATTCAACAATTCGTCTCCGGTGTCGGCAATATTGTAGTGTTCTGGGGCAGCTTGGCGATTCCAAGCTTGGAGTTATCATGTGAAGACTTCCTTGCGCACCTTTCGGACGTGCTGGATAGTAATATTGCAGACTTCTGGATATATTCACCGAGTGATGACGTCGTATTGGAGTTCTGCTTCTTTGGTGTGGTGACCGTCGCTCATCTTCCGATGCTTGCGGATGGGTGAACGTGGACGAGTCTGCGTAATCTATGCCAGATCTGTGTGCGTGTTCACGGGATAAGGTGGCGACGTAAAGATGATGGTGGAAGGGGGTGCCGCCTCCGGCTCGCCGGAGTCTGTTGTCGATCCCGTCGGCCAAGCCGTCTAACTACCTGAAGCGCTCTGATGTCGAGTCTAAGGAAACGGTTTCCTCGAGTCGGTGGAAGAACGACTATGTACTCTCCGGAGTTGCGCCAAGAAGTGGTCCAACTGGTTTCGAAGTCCGAGAAACCGTGGGTGTTAGGGTTCTGCAAATAAGCATTTCCACAATCTTCGAACCCAGGTTCGGCTGGACAAATGCAAACATGGGAGAGACGGCGGCCGAGGGGTTGCCGATAGATGATCGCGCTCGGCGGTCGGTAAGTATGGTTTCAATGACGAAGCGATGGGAGTGCGAAGTAAGTCTATTCCGTCGAGTGTATGTGCGAACTGTACCGGGACAGGCAACGACTACATGTGGGCGGAGTTCGCGGCCATCGGGAAGATTTGTGGGTGTGGCAATCCTTTGGCTCCTGTGGAACGGTGGCCGGCGAAGTGCTGGCGCGCACCAAACGGTCGATTCTGGGCGTGCCTGGCTGGTATGTCCTTTATCGACCCGATCGTCCTACTCGTCCTGGTGGGTCCTGGGCTGGCAGCTCATCAGCGATCTCTGTCGAGCTGCGCGTCGGCGGTCGCCTAAGCTCTGCTCGTTCAGCCTTCGTCAGGAGTCAACTGCATGGTGAGTGCGCTCCCTGCACAAGCAATGCCACGGCGAACGTCGCCGTCAGGGCGCTGCTCGTCGCGTCGAACCTCAGGCGTTGTTGCGCTGCTCGCGATCGTGTCGGCCGTGGTGTTCTGGCTCGTCCACGCGAGCATCATCGATGACTCCTACATCACGCTCACCTATGCGCGGAATCTCGGGCTGCACGGGCACTGGGGTCTCATCGCGGAGCAGACGTCGAACACGGCGACATCGCCGTTGAATGTGCTGCTTCTGGGTGCTCTCACCGCCTTGCTCAGGCACCCGGTGTGGGCCCTCGGGGTCCTGTTCGTGGTCGCCAACATGGCACTTGCGGCCGCGCTGCTACGGGTCATGCGGGCACTCTCCCTGCCGGCCTGGGGTGCGGTTGCCGCGTGGCTGGCCGTGTTGCTCAATCCGCTGCTGTTGTCGGCGGTGGGGCTCGAGGTCGCCCTCGGTGCCGCGGTGCTGGCGCTGATGCTGATGGCAGCGGTGGAGTCGCGGCCGTGGGTCTTCGGCGTGTGTGCGGGGCTGGCGGTGTTGACCCGGTTCGACCTGGCGATCGTTGTTGTGGTGTTGTTCGCGGCGAGCCGTTCGCTGTGGCGCGGGTGGTGGAAGGCCGTCGTCGCCGCTGGGATGGTTGCCGGGCCGTGGTTCGTGTTCAGCTGGGTGGTCCTGGGGTCGTTCGTTCCGGACACGTTGCTCATCAAGACGCAGCAGCGATCGTGGGGTGGTCACCAGTTCGGCGAGGGACCGCTTCTCCTGCTGCGGTTCTATCCTGCGGCGATCGTGCTGGCCTTCCTGCCTGCGGTGCTCGGCGTGCTGGCTTTCGCTGCTTGGACGAGACGGCGGGCGCAGTTGTCCCTGCCGGCCGCGTTCGGGCTGGGGGGGAATCCTGCACTACCTCGCCTACACGATCCTCGGCGTGCCGCCCTACCACTGGTACTACGGACCGTCGCTGATCTGCCTCTCCCTTTTTGCTGCGCTTGCCGCCAGTGCGGTTGCCCGCGGGTTCGCTCTCGCCGCCGTTTTCCTGGTCGTGTGCTAGCTGGGATTCGCCGTGCAGCACGGTCTGCCCTGGCGAATGGCGGCGGTGACGACGAACTGGGCCAGTCCCGCGCAGTACGCGACGGTCGGCCGGGACCTGAAGGCGCTCGTAGGCGATCAACCGGTTCGCCTCGAGGGTGAGATCGGTGCGATCGCCTACTTCTGTGACTGCACGGTCCTCGACCAGTTCTCGGACCGCACTCAACTGGTCTCCGCGATCGATACCGTCACTGCGCAGGCGGGGCCGGTCAAGCAGTGGCTGCTCCGTCTGAACTACCACTTCCTCGACCGCGGCACCCCGCAGGTCACGCCCCGATACGTGCTCCGCGACGTGGCGACGCCGCCCAGCGGGGTCCCGGCTTGGCCCGCCACTTCGCCATGGCACGGCCCCGGCGCTCCGCCCGACGGCTACTACGCGCTGTTCCCCGCATAGGTGGCCCTGGGCATCAGCGTTTTGGGGCGCGAGCGCGTGCGGCGCGGCACGAGTGGTGCGCCGCCTGCCGAGCGGGAGTCAGATATCACCTCCGCAGGGCGACGCAACAGCCTGCAGGAGCGGGAGCAAATGTGGAGCGACGGATAAGCACGTGTTGCGTTGAATCGTCCTCGGCCGGCCACAACTGCCCCGCTCTGTGCAGGCGAATCTCTGTTTGTGCAGGTCAGCGGATTGGATCGGCCACACTGGGGGTCAAGGGGTCGCGGGTTCAAATCCTGTCAGCCCGACGGTCTGTTTGGGCCCGCTGCTTTGGGTAAACGTCCAGGTCAGCGGGCTTTTTCATGTTTTCTTCACGTTCACCCTGCCTTGTCGATTTCAAGATCAACAGGGGTGTGCAGGAGCGATTCTGGAGTGGATCATGCTTCTCGCGGCAAATGGGGTCGCCTAACGGCTCCTCCTCGGCCGCTCTTTGGCCAACTGACCCGAACCTGCTCGAAGCGCCCGAGACCCGGTCCGGGGTCGTGCCGGTTGCGGCGAGATGGGCGCGGTTGCGTACGGCTGACGGCCGCGCTGGACGGCTGGGACAGGTTCCAGCTGCCCCGTTAACCTCGTGCAGCACACCGATCTGCGGGTTGATGACGATCTCACCGTCGTCGAGGTGGGCGTTCGGCGGCGTTGCAGGCCGGTCAGCTCATCCCAGCGAGCACCGGTCCAAGCGGCGGTGATGATGAGCAACCCGGCCCACAGCCCGACCAGCGCGCTGGCCTGCGCCGCGATCGCGACGACCTGCTCGCCGAGGCTGGATGGGTTGACCGGGACGAGGCGCTCGTCGGCGGCGTCGGCCAGCATCATGGTCATCACCTTGATAATCGTGGACACAGTCATGTGCGCGGCAGCAGGGTGGAATGGTGGGGCAGCTAAGGAGAGAAAACTATGACTACAACTGAAGAAGGTCTTATTGGATCGTTAACTGCGTACTTTGACCATGGCCTCCTGTTAATCGAAGACTCTGAAAGTTCGGCAGATCACAGGGGATGGGACGCGTCGATCGATTACGTCCATTTCGATACGGATTCGCTCTACGTCGCGGTGCAGAGTGTCGTGGACGGCCCTGTTGAGGTCGAGGTTTATCGAAGCCCTCCGCTCGCCCCTGTGGCTGTCGGCTTGACCGAGGTGTTTGTCAGACAGTTCGAATCGGAGTTCGGAATGGTCAAGATCCATGATCCGGAGAATAGGGGGGTGCTAGTTGCGAAAGGAAATCGTGGGGTTGTCGGTCTACGGGTACTGGTAGACGAGGTCAATTGGGCTGCTCGCGTAGTTGTGATCATCCAATTTCCATCGTAATGCAGTGGGGTGGCGTGCCCAGGTGACGTGCGGGACCTGGATTCGGTGCAGTCCGCGGTCGCCGAGGTGGAGCAGCGGTACGGGCCGATCACCTTCGCGGTCAACGCGGCGGGCACCGGGGTGGGCACCGGGGTGGGGTCGCCCCCACCGCGAACCTGGTGAACCCCTATCCCCGCTTGCCCGCGCGCGCTCTGGCTGGTAGTTCCGAGCGGATTGCCGACAGTGGCCGGCGGACGGCGATGACGGTGGGCCTTTCCGGTGGTGGCGACACGACGTCGCTGCTGCTCCGGCTCGCCTGAGGTGCACTCCCGCCGGCCGGACCGAGGAGGAGGACAGCCGTGGCGGGACCGTTGTGCGGGTTGCGCGTTCTGGAGCTGGGAGGGATCGGCCCGGGGCCCCACGCGGCCATGCTCCTGGCCGATCTGGGGGCGGAGGTGGTCCGCGTCGAGCGGCCCAGGGGTGGTCTGCGTGTGGTGCCAGAAGGCGCCGATGACTGGCTGCTACGCGGTCGGCGCTCGATCTCGGCCGACCTGAAGCAACCGGAGGGACGCGACCTCGTGCTCGCGCTCGCCGAGAAGGCCGATGTGCTGATCGAAGGCTTCCGGCCGGGGGTCGCCGAGCGGCTGGGCGTCGGCCCGAAGGAGTGCCTGGACCGCAATCCGGGCCTGGTCTACGGCCGCATGACCGGCTGGGGTCAGGACGGGCCCCGGGCCGACCAGGCCGGGCACGACATCAACTACCTCGCCGTGACGGGTGTGTTGAACGCCATCGGCACGGCCGGCGCGCGTCCTACGCCGCCCCTTAACCTGGTCGGGGACTTCGGTGGTGGATCGCTGTACCTCGTCCTGGGCGTCCTGTCGGCGTTGTGGGAGCGCGGGCGCTCGGGCCACGGGCAGGTGGTCGACGCGGCGATCGTCGACGGCGTGACGTCGCTGGCGCAGGGCGTGTGGGCACTGCGTGGCGTCGGCCAGTGGCGGGACGAGGCGGCGTCGAACCTCGTCGACAGCGGGGCGCCTTTCTACGACACCTACCGGTGCCGCGACGGCCGCTACGTCGCGGTGGGCGCGATCGAGCCGCAGTTCTACGCCCAGCTCGTCGACGGGCTCGGACTGGGCGACGCCGACTTGCCGGAGCAGCTCGACCGCTCCGGGTGGCCGCGTCTGCGACAAGCCTTCCAGCAGGCCTTCGAGACGCGGAGCCGTGACGAGTGGGCCGAGCGGTTCGCCGGCGTCGACGCGTGTGTCACACCGGTGCTCGACTTCGCGGAGGCGGTCGAAGAACCGCAGCTCGCAGGGCGCGACACGATCGTCGAGCTGGGCGGCGTCCGCCAGGCCGCGCCGGCGCCGAGGTTCTCCCGCAGCGCACCCGACCTCCCAGAGGCACCGCGAAAGCCTGGGGCGGACACCGAGGCCGTGTTGCGCGCTTGGGGCGTGCGTCACCCGGCTGGGTGAATCCGATCTGAGGCGGACGACTCCCGTCACCTGTTCGAGCGGGCGGCATTGCCCCTGTCCGCCGGTTCCATTATGAACGTTCATACAGCTGAGGCCAGCTACGCCACGTCGGCGTACTTTGCGCGCCCCACTTCGTGCGCAGGCCCTCACCTGAACAGCCGTATATGAACGATCGTTGACAACGGCCGGTCTGGTCGGGTTGAGTACCCGGCCAGACCGACCCTGTCAGGAACCGGAGAGGCATCGATGAAGCTGTCACTCTCGCGCCGGTGGGCCGTGCTCGCCGGTGTGCTGACCGCGGCCCTGGTCGCGACCGCCTTCGCGGCGGTCGCTCCGGAGCGCGCCACGGCCGCGAGCGGAACCAGGTGCGCGGACGCCGGCGACCGGTACGAGACCGCCCGCCCCGAGCAGGTCGGTCTCGATCCCGTCACCCTTGGCCACGCGCTGAACCTCCTCTCGGTCAACGGGTCCGAGACGGTGCAGGTCTACCGGCACAACTGCCTTGTCGGGACGGGGATCTTCGACCCGCTGCTCGGTCATGTCCCGGGCAACAACTGGAGCCAGACCAAGACGATCACCGCCCTGCTCGCCGGCCGGGCCGCTACTCTCGGCCTCCTCTCCGTCGACGATCCGATCGGGAAGTACCTGCCGCCGGACCTCGGGGACGAAGCCCACCGCGCCGTCACCATCCGCCAGTTGCTGACCCAGACCAGCGGCATCAGGGCGAACTGGACACGCGAGCTGAACCTCGCGATGCCCGACCGCGTCCGCGAGTTCCTGTCCCTGCCGTTCGACCACCAGCCCGGAACCTTCTACCGGTACTCGCAGACCGGGCCGTCCGTGGTGGCCTTCGTGGTGCAGCGCGCGGTCGGTGAGGACCTCCAGGACTTCGCGCAGCGCGAGCTCTTCGGCCCGGTCGGCATCCCCCGCGCCCACTGGTTCTGGCTGCGGGACCGCGCAGGCAACACCGACGGCTGGTCCAACCTGTTCCTGCCCGGACACGACTTCGGGCGAATCGGTCAGCTGCTGGCCAACAACGGCACCTTCGACGGAAAGCGGCTGATCTCCGAGAGCTACCTCCGCGAACTGCGCACGCCGAGCCCGACCAACCCCGGCTACGGCTACCTCACCTGGCTCAACGCCGGCCCGTACTGGATCACCCCGTCCGCGTTCGCGTCCACACGCAACCCTGCGCCGATGATCGCCAGTGCTCCCGCCGACATGTACTTCTCCTACGGGTTCTTCGGCCAGCACGTCTTCGTGATCCCCGGGCTGGACATGGTGGTGACCCGCTCGAGCGGGACGCTCAACTGGCCACCGAGCCGGCTCGACGCGGGCGATCCGCTCACCGCCGTCGCGCCGGGCCAGACCACCCGCGTCGAGTACGAGTTCTTCCGCCTTCTGACGCAGTCCGTCGTCACTCCCCGGCAGCCGGCCCCGCCGCCCTACGTCGCGCCGAAGCCGGGTGCGGTCGACCCGAGCCTGTTCGTCAGCGTTCCCGACAACCTCGCGGTGGCGCAGCTGGGCCCGAACGCGCCGAAGGACTGCACGATCTTCGGGTGCGGTGGAAAGCTGGCCGCGGCCGGCACCATCCGGTCCCTGATGGACGTTCCGCGCACCGGTTTCGCGGCGCTGACCGCTCTTCCGGCCGGCACCGCGCAACTGGCACAGCAGGTGCCCGATCTGTTGCCGCGCCTGCTGGACGGCTGGCAACAGACGGCACGCATCGCGGGTGAGCAGCTTCCGGCGGCGCTTCCGGCGCTGCTGGCGTCCCTCCAGCAGTCGGTTGGGGGATGAACACGGGGCGCACGACGGAGTGCGTCCGAGGAAAGGAAGTCCGATGATCGGTGGTAGCTGTGCGGAAGAGTTCTCGCGCGTTCGCGAGGAGTTCGAGCGGAACTTCGCCGACCGCGGGGAGGTGGGCGCCTCGGTCTGCGTGATGATCGACGGCGAACCGGTGGTGGACCTGTGGGGTGGCGTCGCCGATCGGGAGACCGGCCGCCCGTGGGAGCGGGACACCGCGAGCGTGATCTTCTCCTGCACCAAGGGGGCGACCGCGCTGTGCGCCCACGTGCTCGTGTCCCGCGGGCAGCTGGACCTGGCCGCGCCGGTCGCCCGCTACTGGCCCGAATTCGGCCAGTCGGGCAAGGAGGACATCACGGTGGGAATGCTCTTGACCCACCAAAGTGGACTTCCGGTGATCAGCACGCCGTTGCCTGACTGTGCCTTCTTCGACTGGGACCGGATGGTCGCCGCTCTCGAGGTGGAGAAGCCCGCGTGGGAGCCCGGAAGCAGGCACGGTTACCACGCCCTGACCTTCGGCTGGCTGGTCGGAGAACTGGTCCGGCGAGTGTCCGGCAGGTCGCTCGGCGAGTTCTTCCAGCAGGAGGTCGCCGGGCCGCTGCGCCTGGACTTCTGGATCGGGTGTCCGGAGGAGGTCGAACCGCGGGTCGCGCCGATGATCTTCCCCGAGCCGCGCGAGGGCGACGAGCCATCGCTCTTCATGACCATGGCGGCCACCAAGCCGGAGTCCATCCCCGGCCAGATCTTCGCCAACTCCGGCGGGTACATGCTGCCCGGGCCGACCGGGTTCGACTCCCGCGAGGCGCACGCCGCCGAGATCGGGGCCGCGGGCGGGATCAGCAACGCCCGTGGCCTCGCCGGCATGTACGCGCCGCTGGCGTGCGGCGGCGGCCTCGGCGGGGTGCAGCTGGTGGACCGGCGCGCGCTGACGCGGATGTCGACGACCATGTCGGCGGGGCACGACGAGACGTTGCTGATCGGCAGCCGGTTCTCGGCAGGCTTCTTCCGGTCGATCGACAACCGGCACCGCCCCTACGGCTTGCGCGACAGCGTCATCCTGTCCCAGGACGCTTTCGGCCACCCCGGTTTCGGCGGCAGCATCGGCTTCGCCTCGCCTGCCGACCGCATGTCCTTCGGCTACACCATGAACAACATGGGGCCCGGCACCCTGCTCAACGAGAGGGGGCAGAGCCTGGTCGACGCCGTGTACCGCTCGCTCGGCTACACCGACGACAGCGCGGAGGTGTGGTGCTGATCCGCGTGTGCCAGGTCACAGATCGTCGTGTCCGCGGGTTCCGGTAGGGTTGACGGCACGGTCGATGTATGAACGATCATACATCCCGGTGGCCGGGCTCAACGCGCCCGGCCACCGGGCGCACGGCCCAGGTGCACGGAAGTCGGTGGGAAGCGATGGGGACGCCGGTCAGGTCGCGGAGCAGGAACGGGCAGCACCCGCGGGTCCGGTTGCAGGAGGCGGGCACGCGCCTGTTCTACAACAAGGGTTTTCACGCGACGTCCGTGCGGGACATCACGGAGGCCTGCGGACTCACCCCCGGTGCGCTCTACAACCACTTCGGTTCCAAGGAAGAGCTGCTGTACTCGATCATCATGGACGGGCACGCCGCGCTCGACCGCATGCTCGACGCGGTCCGCGCGGACGCGCCCGCGCCGGAGCGCCTGCACGGCTTGATCGAGGCCTTCGTGCTGCACCACACGCGTTACCGCAAGGAAGCCGTGGTGGGCGACGAGTGGCGCGCGCTCGACGAGGAGCACCGTGACGAAGTACGCCGGCTCCGGCTCGGTATCCGGGCCAGGGTCTCCGATGTCATCCGCGAAGGTGCCGCGGCAGGCGCCTTCGAACTGCCCAAGGTGCCCAATGGAGACCCGGTGCGGATGGCCGCCACTGCCGCGCTCGACATGTCCTTCCGGGTGGCCGGCTGGTTCAGTCCGGACGGCCCGGTGTCGGACACCGCGTTCGCGGCCTTCTACGCCGATCTCGTCCTCCGTTCGATCAGCAAGGTTCGCTGAGACCGGTCCCGGCCTCTTCGCGAACCGGAGAGGTGATGCATGACCGTCCACCCGCACCCGATCGTCGACATGTCGGGCATGGTGCTCGACCGCGACTGCTGGCGCGCCTACCTCGGGGGGTTCGCCGAGTACGCGCCGGACTACTTCCGCCTGTTCGGCCAGCGGCTCGCGGTCACCGCGGGGCTGGACCCGCGGGACTTCGCGGCGGCGAGCAAGGATCCCGACGCCGCGCTCGACCTGCTCCTGGCGAGCCCGGTGTTCGATCTCGACCTGGACGCCTACGTCGCCCGCCTGGCGCGGGAAGGGGTGCGGCACCAGGTCATCCACTCGAGCATGCGGCCGCTGCCGGGCGTCGGGATGGTGAGCGACCGGATCGCGGAGTTCGCCGCGCGTCATCCCGAACGCCTGCAGGCGTGGGCGAGCGTGAACCTCGCCGATCCCGCCGCGGCGATCGCGGAGGTGCGGCGCTGCGTGCTCGAACTCGGCATGCGCGGGGTGTCGGTTACCCACTTCCTGGACGTCGCCGAGCCGTTGTCGGAGGGCGCGCACGAGTTCTACCGGACGGTGAGTGAGCTGGGTGTGCCGCTGTGGGTGCACACCGGGCACAACCTGTCGACCCGGGTGCCGATGAACTGGTGTACGTGGCGGGAGGTGGACGAGATCGCGCGGCGGCACCCCGACCTGGTGGTGATCGCCGGGCACGGCGGCTGGCCCTGGGTCCTGGAGATGATGACGCTGTGCCAGCGGCACCGCAACGTCTACCTGGAGTTCTCCACGCACCGGCCGCGGCACATGACCCGGCCAGGATCCGGGTGGGAGCCGTTGCTCCTGCACGGTGCTTCCACGGTCCGGAGCAAGATCCTCTTCGGGGGGATCGAATGGGTGCACGGCATGACCACCGGTGCATTGGCCGCTGAAGTGGCCGCGCTCGCGCTCGACGAGCGCACCAAGTGCGCGTGGCTGCACGACAACGGCGCGCGCCTGCTCGACCTCGATCCGAGCTAGACCGGCCGGATGCCGCGTCTTGACCGGACGGGCCCGCAGTCATAAAAATGAACGTTCATACACAAGGAAGTGGAGGGGTTCATGAACCTCGCAGGACGTGCCGCGCTCGTCACCGGGGCAGGACGTGGCATCGGCGCGGCGATCGCCGAACGCCTCGCAGCGGGCGGCGCCCGGGTCGCGGTGAACGATCTGGACGCCGAGGCCGCGAAGGCGACGGTCGAGCGCATTGAGGCCGCGGGTGGTGACGGGGTGGCGCTGGCCGGCG
Organism: Amycolatopsis sp. NPDC006125; assembly: GCF_040614195.1. Lineage (NCBI taxonomy): Bacteria > Bacillati > Actinomycetota > Actinomycetes > Pseudonocardiales > Pseudonocardiaceae > Amycolatopsis > Amycolatopsis sp. NPDC006125. The sequence goes on along the minus strand of NZ_JBEXTZ010000020.1, from coordinate 27,122 downwards.
ACATCGCCGACACCTCCTTCGCCCGCGAGCTGGTCGCCACGGCCGCGGACCAGCTGGGCGGCCTGGCGATCCTGGTCAACAACGCGGGCACCATCCACCGCCTGCCGCTGCGGGAGCAGACCGAACAGCACTGGGACCGGGTGATGGACGTCAACCTCAAGGCGCCGTTCGTGCTCAGCCAGGCCGCGGTCGATCACCTCGCCGCGGCCGGGCACGGCGCGATCGTCAACATCTGCTCGGTCGCGGTGATCGGGTTCTTCCGCCAGATCGCCTACGACGCATCCAAGGGCGGCCTGCTCACGATGACCCGGTCGCTGGCCGTCGAACTGGGCCGGGAAGGGATCCGGGCCAACGCGATCGCGCCTGGGTTCATCGACACCGACACCGGCCACGCGGCCGATCTCGGCCGGATCGGGGAGAAGACCGTGGCGACCCTGCCGTTGAGCCGGACCGGGCAGCCGGACGAGGTAGCGGGCGCCGCGGTCTGGCTGGCGTCGGACGAGGCGCGGTACGTCACGGGCCAGGTGCTGTTCGTCGACGGCGGCTGGGTGCGGAACTAGTCATGGCAACGGGAAGGGAACCAACGAGCATGGGAAACACTGACGCCGCGCGGCTGGATGGGCGGGTCGCGCTGGTGACCGGTGGCGCCTCCGGCATCGGGCAGGCGACGGCGCGGCGTCTGAGCCGGGACGGCGCGACTGTCGTCATCGCCGACATCGACGGCGAGGGAGCCGAAGCGGTCGCCAAGGACATCCAGAACGCCGGCGGTCTGGCCGAGGCGGTGCCCTGCGACCAAACCGACCCCGACCAGGTAGCGGTGTTGTTCGAGCGGCTGCAGCGGCATGACCGGCTCGACATCTGCGTGGCCAACGCCGGCTGGGGACGGTTCGGCGCGTTCCTGGAGATCCCGGAGAAGACCTGGCGCCGCACGTTCGACATCAACGTGACCGGCACGTTCCTCATCTGCCAGGCCGCGGCGCGCCGGATGGCCGAGCTGGGCAATGGGGGAGCGATCGTGGTGACCTCGTCGTCCGGGGCCGTCGAACCGGTAGCCCTGTTCACCGCCTACTGCTCGGCCAAAGCCGCGCTGAACATGATGGTGAAGATCATGGCCTACGAACTGGGGCAGTTCGACATCCGCGTCAACGCGGTGATGCCGGGCGTGACGGAGACGGCGATGACCGGTGGTCTGCTGGCGACCGGGGCGCGCAGCTACAACGAGGCCGAATCGCCCCTGGGCAGGCTCGGCAAGCCCGAGGACATCGCCGGTGCGGTCGCCTACCTCGTGTCCGACGACAGTGGTTACGTCAACGGCGCCGCCTTGCTCGTCGACGGCGGTGGCAGCGCGTACAACCCGGGCTGGTTCGGCACCGACTTCCGGCGGCGAGGAGAGGCGTCCTGGATCCTCCGGCACGAGCAGGTGCCGGTTCAGGAAGCCGGAAAAGCCTGACACGGCGGTACTTCCCGTCACGGCCCGCGGTTCTCAAGGGGTACTCGCGGGGCGATGACCGCGGGCCGGGACGGCCGTAGTTTCGCGATGTGCGCTACTGCGGAGGTGTCCCATGACGAGTACCAGCACGGCACCGTCCCGGACGGTGTCGCTGCGGCCATGTTCGGCGACGATCGAAATCGATGCGCCGCGCAAGACCGCTGCGCTCGGCGCGGTCAACGCGGTCCTGAAGCGAGCCGGGTTCCGGACCGTCACCGCCGGCACGGGCGCGGCGGCGTTCTGTGCGGTCCAGGTGGAGAACGCGGCGTTCGGCGTGCACGGCAGCGGTGGTTGCCTGCGTCGTTCGGTCGTCCTGGAAGCTGCGACCCGGATGGCCCGATCCGGTGGTGGCCGGATGGTGCTCGTCACCGACGCCCTGCCGTGGCCGGCTGGTTCGGCCCACGTCGAGCGCTCGGCGCGGCAGAGCGCGGATCTGCATTGGTGGCAGCAGCTCGCCTCCCGGGTGGCGCCGCACGGCGTGCGGATGAACGCCATCCGCATCGGCTACGCGCCCTTTCTCGGCCACTCGTTGCCCCAGCCGGCCGAGGCGGTGCTCCACGCGCACCAGGTGGTCCGCCGCCCGGTGACCGAGGCTGACCTGCAGGCGGCCCTGACACTGCTGCTCAGCCGCGGCCTGAACGCGATGGTCGGCGAGGTGCTGCCGCTCGACGGCGGACTCGAGACCGGGATCGTGCCAGTCAGTGCCACCGGAACAGCCAAAGTGGACGGCAGCACGGTACCGCCGGCGCGACCGTGGTCCCTGGACGGGCGGACGGTGCTGGTGACCGGAGGCAGCAGCGGGATCGGCGCGGAAGCCGCTCTCGAGCTGGCCAGGCGGGGCGCCGATGTCGTGCTCGCGGCACGGCGGCTCCCCGAGCTGGACGAGGTGGCGGCGGCGATCCGGGAGCACCTGGGGCGGCGGGCCTGGACGGTCCGCGCCGACCTGTCCCGCGCCGGCGCCGCCGACGACCTGGTCGACGAAGCCCTGCGCCAGGCCGGCGCGGTGCACGACTTCGTGCACGCGGCCGGCGTCCTGCCGAGGGACGACCAGCCCGAGGCGCGGCGGCACCGCGAAGAGGCCTACCGGATCAACGTCCTGTCCTTCGCCGACGCCGTGGAAAGGCTCGCGCAGCGGTGGGTTTCCTCCGGGCACCGCGGCAACATCGTCGCGGTCTCGTCCACGAGCGCGCAGACCGCGCCGGTGCCGGGGTTGTACAGCTACGGCTCGGGCAAGGCAGCGGTCGCGCAGCTGAGCACACACCTGGCGGTGACGCTGGCGCGCCACCGGATCCGGGTCAATTCGGTGCTGCCGGGCATTGTCCGCACCCCGATGACCGACACCGCCGATCCAGCGTTCGTGACCGCGTCACTGCGGCGGATCCCGTCCGGCCGGCTGTGCGATCCGGAAGACATCGCCGCGGCGGTGGCGTACCTGATCAGCCCGGCATCCGCGATGGTGGACGGAGCCCAGTTGCGCGTGTGCGGCGGCTGGGCGACCTTGCGATCACTGCCCGCGTTCACCCCCGGAGGCGAGCAGCCCGTCCCCGCGGTGTTCGCGTGATGGGAAGCCGCTCACCCGGTGACCACGAAGCTCACCGCCGTGCTGCAGCTGCCCCCGACGTTGAGGGTCGCGGCGGTGCGCGCTCCCGGTACCTGGTAGTCGCCGGCGGTTCCGGTCACCTGCCGGTGCGCGTCCAGCAGCATCCGGACTCCGGTGGCCCCCACTGGGTGCCCTGCGCCGATCAGGCCGCCCGACGGGTTCACCGGCAGGCGCCCGTCGAAGTCGATGTGGCCGTCCTCGATGGCCTGCCAGGCCTTCCCGGGATCGGTCAGTCCGAAGTGGTCGATCGCGACGTACTCGGTGATCGTGAAGCAGTCGTGGGTTTCGATCACGTCGAGCTCTTCCGGTCCACGCACGCCGGCCCGGCCGTAAGCGTCGGTGATCGCTTGCCGGACGTTCGGGAACAGGTAGCGCCCCTCGTGGGTGAACTTCGCGCTCAGCGGTAGTGGTGCGGTGTGGTGGCCCCATCCGCTGATCCGGCTGGCCCTGCGGCCGGGCGACCCGCCCAGCCAGGACTCGGTGAACCGGCTGCCGGCGAGCACGATCGCGCTCGCCCCGTCGGTGATCCGGCCGCAGTCGCTCCTCCGGGTGCGGCCGGTGACGATCGGGTTGGCGATGTCGTCGGCGTCGAAGTGGCCGGGTTCGGCTGTCCAGTCACGGGTCTGGGCGAGCGGGTTGCGGCGGGCGTTGGTGCGGTTGAGCTCGGCGATGCGGTTGAGGTGGGTTTGGTCGAGGCCGTACCGGCGGTCCACCTCCTGGCTGATGCGGTCGAAGAGGTGCGGCCAGGGCAGCTCGCCGGAGTCCAGTTCCTGGGGTGTCCACGCCGCGGAGCCGAGGTTGCGTGCCGCTTCCTCACCCGCGACGTTGCGCATCAGCTCGACCCCGACGACGAGGACGACGTCGTACCGCCCGGCCTCGATCTCCGCCATGGCGGCCAGCGCCGCGGCACTACCGGACGCGCAGGCTGCTTCGTGCCTGCTGGTGGGCAGCGTGGCCCAGGCCGGGGTCAGCATCGGGATCATCGCACCGAGGTGCGACTGCCCGGTGAAGCGCTCCCCGCCGAAGTTGCCGACGTGCGCGGTGTCGATGTCGGACGGTTCGAGTCCCGTCACGCCGAGGCAGTCCCGGACAGCCTGCTCCAGCATGTCGAAGAGCGGGTTGTCGCTCTGTTTGGCCCACTTGACGGCGAAATCGGTCTGGGCGCCGCCCAGGATGTGGACTGTGTCGGCCATGGCGCTCCCTTGCTGGTGAATGAACGTACATGCAATATCGCTTCCCGCTCGGGACTTGGCAAGTCTTCCGGGCTGTTCACCACGTCTCTTGACGTGCGAGAAGCGCGATGTATATAAACGCTCATACACGTACCCGTTTCGGGTGATCCGACGCCAACGGAGGCGCACATGGACACGAGCCTGAGCCGCGGCGGACCCGGCTTGTCCCGCCGGACCGCCCTGTCGGGGGCGCTGGCACTGGGAACCGGGCTCCTCGGCGCCGGACTGACGGCGTGCGCCGGTCGCGGAGCGGGATCCACGGACGGGCAGGCCGAGCTCGGCTGGATCCAGCCGAAGACCGGGCGGCTGGCCAGCGCCTACGCCCCCACCTTCATCGGCACGCGGCTTGCCCTGCAGGAGATCAACGCCGCGGGCGGCCTGCTCGGCACGGCGATCGCGGTGCACGAAGAGGACGACGAGGGATCCCCCGCCACGCAGGCGACCGTCGCCCAGCGGTTGCTCAGCGCGCGACCGGACTTCGTCGTCGGTCCGACGGGCAGTTCCCAGGCCGTCGCGTCGGTCACCGCGCTCGCCCGCGGCAACGCGATCCAGTCCGCGTGGGGCGGCGCCGACCTCCTCGGCGACGGGGCCCGGTTCCCCGGGCACTACCAGCTGGTCTTCAACACCAGCAGGCAGGGCAGGGCGGCCGCGAAGTTCCTCTTCGAGACCCGCGGCCTCCGCCGGATCGGCCTGCTCACCGAGAACTCCGAGTTCGGCAAGTCCATGCAGGAGTCCTTCACCCGCACCCTGCGTGAGGACTACCGCACCGAACTCGCCGGTGTGCAGGTGTTCGAGCCGAACGCCCCGGACATGACGCCCTACCTCAACCAGCTGGCCCGCGCCGGGGTCGAGGGGCTCGGCATGTTCAGCGGACAACCGCAGGCGGCCGTGCTGTCCCTGCGGGCGATGGCCAACGGCGGCTTCGCGCCGGTGATCGTGGCCCACGACCTCAACTACATCGACGCCTACAACGAGATCCCGGTCGAGCTGCTGCGCAACTTCTACGGCACCGCCTACCGCTCATTGACCTACCCCCGGGGTGGTGCCCCGTCGGGCCCCGCGGTCGAGTACGCGGCCAAGATCCGGGCCGAGGCCGGGCAGCTGGCGTTCTCCGCCGCCAACAGCCCGTACTACGACTTCCTGAAACTGCTGGCCACGGTGGTGGAGCAGGAGCGAACGACGGACCCGGAGCGGCTGCGGGCCGCCTTCGACCGGGTGCGGGGTTACCCGGGCGTGCGGGCACCGATCTCGTTCACCGAGACCGACCACTGTGGAATCGGTGACGACGCGATCGCCATCGCGACGCTGCTCTCGGCCCGGGACGAGGCGTCCGCGGGCGGCATCTTCCGGGAGCTGGCCTCGTGAACCCGGTCAGCGAGGTCCTCGTCCCGGGCCTGACGTTCGGCAGCCTGTACGCGCTCGTCGCGATCGGGTTCAACGTGCTCTACCGGCCGACGAACGTGCTCAACTTCGCGCAGGGCGACCTGGTGATGGTCGGCGCGATGCTGATGGCCGCGACCGGCCTCGGGGGGCTGCCGTGGCCGATCGCGCTCGTCTGCGTGGTGGTGGTCGTCGGCCTGGTCGCGCTGCTCGAGGAACGGCTGGCCGTCGCGCCCGTGCTGCGCCGGTCCAGTCACGCCGCGGGCTGGGTCATCACCACGCTCGCCTTCTCGCTGGTCCTGAGCCAGGTCGCGGGCCGGATCTGGACCGCGGAACCGCGATCGGTGGCGCCATCGGAGCCGTTGTCCCTGCGACCGATCGACTTGCTGGGGCTGCAGATCAGCAGTTACCAGCTCGTGGTGATCGGTGTGGTCGTGGTGCTCGTCGTCGCGCTCGAACTCGGGGACCGGACGCGGTTCGGGTGCGCGGTGCGGGCGGTCGCCGCGGACCGCGACGCGGCGCGGCTGCAGGGGATCCGGCCGGACCGGATCGGCCGCATCTCGTTCCTGGCCGGGGGCGCGCTGGCCGGGCTCGCCGGGGTGCTCGCCGCGCCGCTGCTGCTGGCCTCGGTGACCATGGGGTTCGGCCTGCTCATCCGCGGGTTCTTCGCGGCCATCGTGGGCGGTGTCGGCGATCACCGGGGCGCGCTGGTCGCGGGCTGGCTGCTCGGCGTCGTCGAAGCTGCCGGGGCGCGGTATGTTTCGCCGGGCATGCAGACCGCGGTCCTCTTCGGGGTCGTCGTGGTCGTCCTGATGGTCCGGCCCACCGGGCTCCGGCGTGCGGGCGGGGTGCTGCGCCATGTCTGACGCGACACTGGCCGCACGACGGCCTTGGGTGATCGGCGGGCCGCGGGCCAGGGTGGCCGGGATCGCGCTCGCCGCGGGCGCCGCGGCGGCGTTGCCGCTGGTCGCCGGTGACCCGTTCGTCGTGTACCTGGCGACGCTGGTGGGCATCTATGTCCTCGTCGCGATGGGGCTGAACCTGCTGTTCGGCTACGCCGGGCAGGTCTCGCTCGGCCACGGCGCGCTGGTCGCCGTCGGTGCCTACGTCGCGGCGGTGCTGACCACGGCGCACGGGTGGTCCTTCTGGGCCGCCCTGCCGGTCGCGATGCTCGGCGCGGGCCTGGTCGGCAGCCTGATGGCGTTGCCCGCGCTGCGCCTGACCGCCTGGTACCTCGCCCTCATCACGCTGGCGTTCGGGATGGTCGTCAACGGCCTGCTGGTCGAGATGCGCGCGATCACCGGTGGCTTTTCCGGGATCTTCGGCGTGCCGCGCCCGGAGGCGGGCGGGTTGCCGCTGGACGACGCGAGCTTCTTCTGGCTGGTGCTCGCCTTCGTCGTCGTCACGTACTTGGTGCTGCGGAACCTAGTGCGCTCACGAGTCGGCCGCGCGCTCATCAGCGTTCGCGATGCCGAGGAGGCGGCCCGCTCGGCGGGCGCGAACACGGTGCGGCTCAAGGTGTTCGCGTTCTTCCTCAGCGCGGTCCTCGCCGGCGCGGCGGGTGCGTTGCTCACCGGGCTCAAGGGCATGGTGACACCGGACGACTTCACCATCGACTTCTCGGTCTTCTTCCTGCTCGTGGTGATCGTCGGCGGGGCGGGACGGCTGGGCGGTCCGGTCGTCGGCGTGCTGGCGTTCTTCGTGCTGCCCGAGTTGCTGGGAGCGCTGGCCGAATGGCGCTTGCTGGTCTACGGCGCGGCGTTGCTCGTGGTCGCCGTCTACGCTCCGCACGGGATCGCCGGCGCCTGGTCGCGCTGGTGGCGCTCCCGCCGGCCGCCGATCCCGGTGACCGAGCGCCTACCGGATCCGCCGCGGCCGCCGCGGCGGGACGCGCTGAGCCTGACGGCCCGTGGCCTGGTCAAGGGTTTCGGCGGCGTGCGTGCCCTGCGGTCCGCCGATCTGGCGGTACCCGCCGGCACCATCCACGCGGTGGTCGGGCCCAACGGGTCCGGCAAGACCACTCTGCTCAACACCATCACCGGCTACGTCCGGGCCGACGACGGCACCGTGCAGCTCGGAGGGCGGGGGATGGTCCGGCGGTCGCCCGACCGGATGGCCCGCGCCGGCGTCGGCCGCACTTTTCAGACGCCGCGCCTGCTACCGGAACTGAGCGCGCTGGACAACGTCCTCCTCGGCGCCTATGCGCGGGAGCGGTCGCCCGCGGTGGTGATAGCGGCGGGCCTGCCGCCTGCCCGCCGGGAGGCCGCCGCGCTCGCCGCCGAAGCCATGGCCTACCTGCGGTTCATCGGGCTGGGCGACGTCGCGGGGCAGCACGCAGGTGCGCTTCCGCACGGCAAGCAGCGGCTGCTGGAGATCGGCCGCGCGCTGATGGCCCGTCCGAGCCTGCTGCTCCTCGACGAGCCGGCCGCCGGCCTGTCGATGACCGAACTCGACGCGCTGGGACGGCTGTTGCGGGAGATCCGCGCCGACGGTGTCACCGTCGTGCTCATCGAGCACCACATCGAACTCGTCGCCGAGGTGGCCGACGCGGTCACGGTGCTGCACGAGGGCGCGACGCTGGTGTCGGCGCCGCCGGCGACGGCCCTGACCGACGACCGTGTTCTCGACGTCTACCTGGGGCGCTGATGACTCCTCTCCTCGAACTGTCCGAGGTCACCGCCGGCTACGGCTCGGCACCGGTGGTCGAAGACATCACCCTGGCCGTCGAGCCGGGCCAGGTCTGCGCGCTCGTCGGCGCGAACGGGGCAGGCAAGAGCACGCTCCTCGGCACCATCTCCGGTCTGCGGCACCCCAGCCGCGGCCGGATCACCTTCGACGGAGCCGACCTGAGCCGCGCGGCCCCGGAGACCGTCGTGGGACGCGGACTCGTGCACGTGGCGGAGGGACGGCGCATCTTCCGCGGGCTCACCGTGCGGGAGAACCTCGACCTCGGGCTGTGGCGGTCCGGTCTCGGCAAGCCGGAGCAACGCGACCGGCTGGACCGGGTGCTCGGGCTGTTCCCGTTCCTGCGCGCCCGGCTGTCCGCGCAGGCTGAAGTCCTCAGCGGTGGTGAACAGCAGATGCTGGTCATCGGGCAAGCCCTCATGCGCGAGCCGCGGATGCTGCTGCTCGACGAACCCTCCCTCGGGCTGGCGCCGGTGATGGTCGACCGCGTTTTCGACACGATCGAGGTGCTGCGCGCCGAAGGGCTGAGCCTCCTGCTGGTCGAGCAGGTGGTCGAGCGGGCGCTGAGCATCGCCGACCGGGGTTTCGTGATGCAGAACGGACGCATTGTCGCCGAGGGGCCGGGCCCGGACCTGCTGCGCGGTCCCGGCTTGCGCCAGGCGTACCTGGGGGCGTTCGCTGGGGGGAGCCCGTCCGGCGACCCCGCTGATCCGACGGAAGCGAGGCAGTGACATGGACTGGTGGAGTTCGGCCGTTCCGGGGCCCGAGGAGTGCGTGCTGGGGCAGCTGCTGCGGCGGCACGCCCGCGAGCGCGGGGACACCGTGCACGCGGTGTTCCAGGACGGCAGCCGCTGGACCTACGGCGAGACCTGGCGGGCGGCGAACGGGGTCGCCCGCCGACTGGCCGCGCTCGGCGTCCGGCACGGCGACCGCGTTCTGTCCTGGCTGCCGAACGGTCCGGACGCGCTGCGCGTCTGGTATGGCGCCAACCTGCTCGGCGCGATCTACATGCCGCTCAACCCCGCCTACCGCGGCGGCCTGCTCCAGCACGCGATCCGCTTGTCCGGCGCCAGGGTGATGGTCGCGCACCCCGATCTGGTACCGCGCCTGGCCACGCTGGAGGGCGGTCAACTGGACCACGTGGTGCCGCTGACCAGTCGCGATTGGACGGACGCCGGGCCGGAGGTGGTTCCGGAATCGCCGGTCCAGCCCTGGGACCCGTACGCGATCATCCTGACGTCCGGGACGACCGGGCCGTCGAAGGGCGTGGTGTGCTCCTACACGCACGTCGCCACAACTGCCGCGGCGGCGTTCGACGAACGGTTCGGGGAGCAGGACCGGTACATGATCAACCTGCCGCTGTTCCACGCCGGTGGCACGATCGGCTGCTACGCGGCGTTGCTGAAGGGCGCGTCGATCGCGGTCGTCGACCGGTTCGACACCGGCCGGTTCTGGGACCTGGTGCGCACGACCGGGACCACCCACGTGACCCTGCTCGGCGTGATGGCGACTTTCCTCGCCAAGCAGCCGCCCGCTCCCGGCGACCGCGACCACCCCCTGCGGCACGTGTTCATGGTGCCGTTGAACGACGACGTGGCCGGTTTCGCCCGCCGCTTCGGGGTGCGTGTGACGGCGCTGTTCAACATGACCGAGACGTCGATCCCGATCATCTCCGAGGACGATCCGGCGACCCCGGGGACCTGTGGCCGGGTTCGCCGCGGCGTGCAGGCACGGCTCGTCGACGAGTTCGACCGGGAAGTCCCCGACGGGACGCCAGGCGAGCTGGTGCTGCGCACCGACCGGCCGTGGGCGATGAACTCCGGCTACTGGGGCATGCCCGAGGCGACGGCGCGGGCCTGGCGGAACGGCTGGTTCCACACCGGGGATGCCTTCCGCCGCCGCCCCGACGGCGAGTACTTCTTCGTCGACCGCGTCAAGGATGCGATCCGGCGGCGCGGCGAGAACATCTCGTCGTTCGACGTGGAGGCGGAGATCCTGGCCCACCCGGCGGTGCGCGAAGCTGCGGTCGTCGCGGTGCCCAGCCCGCACGGCGAGGACGACGTGCTGGCTGTCGTCGCACCGGTCGAGGGGGCCGTCATCGATCCGGCGGAGCTGCTGGCGTTCCTGTCCGACCGGATGGCGCACTTCATGGTGCCGCGCTACATCCGGGTGCTCGACGAACTGCCCAAGACGCCCACGAGCAAGATCGAGAAGCACCGGCTGCGGGCGGCCGGCGTCACCGCGGACACGTGGGACCGCGAGGCGGCCGGGTTGCGGGTCAAGCAGGAGCGAATCGCTCAACACTGATGGGCGCTGCCGCACCGGCCGTGCGCAGCGCGAGCACGGCGAATTCGTCGGCGAGGTCCGGCACGCTGAGGTGGCCGCCGGGGTGGTACCAGCGGCCCACCTCGGTCCACGTGCTCAGCAGCACCTTCGCGAGCAGGGCGTTGTCGGCCGTCGGCCGGAACACCCCGGTGCGGATGCCGCGTTCCAGCAGCCGCTCGACGAGGTGGCCGAGCCGCAGACGGCTGCTCCGGATTTCGGCTGCCTGGGGCTCGGGGAGGTTGCGCCACTCCGCGTGGCTGATCGAGGTCTCCTTGCGGTAGGTGGCCGAGAACGCGGTCAACGCCTGGGCCACTTCCGCGAGCTGGCGGGCCGGGTCTCCGCCCGCGCGCAGGATCGCGTCGGCCGTGACGCGCTCGGCCTCGGAGTGCGTGCGTGAAACGATGGAGTAGAGCAGTTCCTCCTTCGAGCGGAAGTGGTTGTAGAGCGCACCGGAGGTGAGTCGCAGCGCCGCCGTGATGTGCCGGACGCTGGTGCGGTCGTAGCCCTGCTCGAAGAACAGGTCGACCGCTGCCGCACGGACGCGGTCGGCCGCGGCGGTTCGCGCTGTGGAGTTCCCCATGGCTCGATCGTACTGCTTGAATGAACGTTCGTTGCCCGCTTCAGTACCCGGGGTACCACACTGAGCCTTCGATTCTTCGACCGACCCGAGAAAGGTGCTTTCCGCGGTCCGCGGTCCGCGGTCCGCGGCAGCGGGAGGGATGTGCTCGACGGTCCGCCGCGGGCAGATGGCTGCGGTCAGACGCGGGTCAAGGCTGCCGACACGTCCAGAGGCGCTCCGTGGTCGCGGGTCGAGAGCATGCCATTACCCCCTGTGAGTGGTCGGCGAGGTTTGGCGTCGTCTGGCACTGCGTACGCTTCCTGTGCGTCGTCGAGATGATGGCCGCCCGTGTGGGCGAATTGCGGTGTGATCGCGGTGACGACGCCCGTCGCTGCTGCCTGTTCGACCGTCTTGTATGACGCCTGCGGCTTCAGGTCATCGAGCAGAACCCGGACCTGCTCGGACTGCTCACCCGCACCGCCCCGGAGGTGTTCGAAGGACCTGCAGCGCATGACCGCAGTCATTGGCCTCCTGTTCTCTGACCGCGCGCAGGGTGTTGTCAGCGGCCGAGGGAGCGCTCGGTGATCCGCTGGGTGAACAGTCGTTTCGTTGTAGAGGCGGCATGCGCGGGCCCGCACGTCTTCGTCTTGGGCGCTCAGAGTGCTGCGACGCTGTTGGCTATCAGGCAGCCCTAGCCCTGCGGTGGCAGCTCCATGCGGCCGCCCTCGTTGAAGGTGACGGCTGACGTGACGCCGTGCCATGGGCTCGGGTCCGCGGTCGCTCACGCTTGCTGCCGAAGGCGCCGTAGAGGCTTTGCGTTCCGACCCCGGTGGCGTCGGTGAGGTCCTGGATCGACGTGCCCGCGTAACCGCAGCGCCAGAACGTGTCCCGCGGGGCGGACGGCGCTGGTGACCGGCGGATCCAGGGGAGTCGGCGCCGGTATCGTCGCCCGGCTCATGGCGGTCGGAGCGAAGGTGGCGTTCACCTATGCCAACTCCCGGGACCGCGCGGAGGCGGTGGCGGCCGCGACCGGGGGCGTCGCGCACCCGATCCGCGCCGGCAGCAGGCACGAGCAGGACATCGAGGCCGCTGTCGCCGAGACCACTGACCGCTTCGGCGGCCTGGACATCCTCGTCAACAACGCCGCTGTCGGCAGCTTCGGTCCCATCACCGACCTGAAGATGGACGAGATCGACACGATGCTGATGATCAACGTGTGCTCGGTGATCGTCGCGATCCGCGAGGCTCTCGCGCACCTGGGTGAAGGCGGGCGGATCATCAACATCGGCAGCCCGCCGACGGGCCCCTCGCGCCGGCCATGCTCGGCGTCATGGCGACGGACCGGTACGGCACCGCGGCCGAGGTCGCGGCCTTCGTCTCCTACCTTGCCGGCCCGGAAGCCGCGTACATCACCGGCTCCAGCCTCAACATCGACGGCGGATTCACCGCGTAACCCGGCTCAGCGGGGCGGCTCTTCGTAGCCCTCTTTCCGCAGGCCCGAGCGGTAGGTGCGGTCCATCACCCGGCGCAGCAGCCGGTTCGCGCCCGGGACCGCGTTGAGCAGGAAGGCGCCGCCCGCGGCCGTCGCCGAGTTCGCGGCTACGTGTTTTCCCGCCACGGCAAGGAGATCCGGCACCGGGTCACGGTCGGCGCCGGGATTCCACGGCTGTGAACGCACCACGGCGTCGTTGACGGCGATCGACGCGTCCTCGACGGTGATGAGCAGCGCCGCGTGCGGCGGCTTCCCGCGCAGCGCCAAAGGCTCCAGATGTGCCGGGTCGACGGTGATCGCGCCCCGCCCACGGACGTGCAGCACCTCGTCCCGGCCCGGGACGAGCGCGGCGAACGACAGCCGGTCGTCCTGCAGCAGGTTGTGCAGCGTGTCGGCGCGCTTGTTGCCCTTCCGGTCCGGGATGACGAGCGTGCGGCCGTCCACGATGCGCGCCACCGCCTCCCGGTCCCCGCGCGGGCTCGTGTCGCTCCCGCCGGAGGAGTCCCAAGTGGACAGCGCGAGGAACGGGGCCGCGGCGAGGAACTCGGCGATCCCGGCCTGGCACAGTGGACCGTCACCTCCGGGTGCGGCGACCTGCCCGGCCGGATCGCGGGGCTGCCACAGCCGGGACCGGAGGATGGCCTGCGCGCAGTGGACGTAGGCCTCCGCGACGTCGGCGAAGACCCGCTCGCCCTTCCGCTTGGCCACGGAACCGTTGAGGCGCAACACCTCCCCGACACCCGGCAGGAGGAAGAAGAACGAGACCGCACCCCGCGCGTCGTCGTCCAGGGTGAACGAGAACCGGGTGGCCGAGTGGACGCGGACGAACCCCGGCGCGCCGCCGAGGAACGTCGTCCGGCTCGCGCCGCCGGCGTCCCGGTAGCCGACGGCCGCGATCGGCGAGCTGGCCAGGACGGCCCGGCAGCCCTCGTCGAGGACGGAGGTCTGCTTGAGCGTGATCATCGGCGCCGGGCGCCCGACGATGGACTCGACCTCGTCCACAGTGGTGAGCTGGTGTGGTGCGTTAGGGCAGGTCATGCCACTATTGTGAGCAATAGCTCAGCTTTTTGGCTACTCGCTTTTCGCGCCACGAGGAGGATGTGCGATGCCGTCGGACGACCGTCGCCTTCAAGCACGTCGCAAGCCCCGGCAGGTGCGCGCGGAGCTCACCCGCGAGCGCATCCTCACCGCCGCTGCTCACGTTTTCGCCGAGCACGGCTACGCCGCCGGCACCACCAACCGCATCGCCGAGCGCGCCGCCATCTCGATCGGCTCGCTGTACCAGTACTTCCCGAACAAGGACGCCATCCTCGCCGAGCTGCTGGTGCGGCACATCGACCGCGGCCGGTGGACGCCCGCCGACCAGCTCGACCTGTCACCGGGCAGCCTGGAGGAGCTGGTCCGGGCCCTGGTGCGGGACGCGATCGACAACCACCGCGACGATCCCCAGCTGCTGCGGATCATGATCGAGCAGGCGCCGGTTTCGCGGGAGCTCCTCGACACGATCGACCGGCACGGGAAGATGCGCGTCGGTCAGGTGCGCGACCTGCTCGCCCGGCACCCCGATGTGGGTGTGCGGGACCTGGACACCGCGGCGGAGCTGATCGTGTTCACCGTGGAGACGAACACCCACCGGGCGATGGCCGATCCGCGGACCATCGGGACCGCGGCGCTGGAGAACGAGCTGGTCGCCATGGTGACCCGGTACCTGCGCGGGGACCGCCCCGCGCAGGGCGGTCACGCGGACGCGCGCTGACGGCCCGCCTCCCGGCGGGCGGATTCGATGATCGTGTCCAGCAGGCCGGGGAAGGCGCGCTCCAGGTCGGCCCGGCGGAGCTCGTTCAGCTTCACCGTGCCCTGGTAGTGCTGCCGGATGATCCCGGCCTGCCGCAGGACCTTGAAGTGGTGCGTGCTGGTCGACCGGGTGACGTTGATGTCGAACGTGCCGCACGCCATGTCCTCGCCCGAATCGGCGAGTTGCCGCACGATGCTGCGCCGCACCGGGTCGGTCAGCGCGTCGAGCACGCCCTGCAGCGTGATGTCCTCCGCGGCGGGGTGGTCGTTGATCCGGTCCGTCACGGCACCCATATTACGATGATCGTCGAAGTTTGACCACCATGAAGTTTGATGGCTATCGTACTTACCGTGCGTGACTCCTCCGGGCTGAAACTCGCCGCGCTCGCCACCGGCTTCGTCATGGCCTCGCTCGACGTGACCGTCGTCAACGTCGCCGGCACCGCGATCCAGCAGCAGCTCGGCGCCTCGCTGTCCGAACTCACCTGGATCGTCGACGGCTACGTGCTGGTGTTCGCCTCGCTGCTGATGCTCGCGGGTGGCCTGGCGAACCGCTTCGGCGCGCGGGCCGTCTACCTGGCCGGGATGGCGGTCTTCTTCGCCGCCTCGCTCGCCTGCGCGTTCGCGCCCACGGCCGGGGTGCTCATCGCCGCGCGACTCGTCCAGGGCATGGGCGCCGCGTTGTTCATGCCGAGTTCCCTGTCCCTGCTGGTGTTCTCGTTCCCCGACAAGCGCCGGCGCACCCGCATGCTCGGGCTGTGGTCGGCGATCGTCGCCACCTCGGCCGCGCTCGGGCCGACCCTCGGCGGGCTCTTGGTAAGCGCTTTCAGCTGGCCCAGCATCTTCCTGCTCAACCTGCCCATCGGCGTCGCCGGCATCCTGCTGACCCGGCGCTGCATCCCAGCGGTCGACGGGCGCCGCATCCGGTTGGGCGTGCCCGGGCACGCCCTGTGGATCGCGGCGCTCGCCGCGCTGAGCTTCGCGCTCATCGAAGGTCCGCGGCTGGGCTGGCTGGCGCGCCCGGTGCTGGCCGCGTACGTGGTGCTGGGCCTCGCCGCCGCCGCGCTCGTCACCCGCGAACGGCGGGTCGAGAACCTGGTCATGCCGTGGAAGCTGTTCCGCGGCGCGGGTTTCACCGGCGCGAACCTGGTCGGGTTCCTGTTCAACTTCGCCGTCTACGGCGGCATGTTCATGCTCAGCCTGTACTTCCAGCACGCCCGCGGTGCCGGCCCGCTCCTCGCGGGCCTGGAGCTGTTGCCGATGACGATCTGGTTCCCGCTGGGCAACCTGGTCTACTCGCGCATCGCGGGCCGGATCCCGAACGGGGTGCTGCTGACGGTCTTCCTGCTCGTCGCCGGCATCGCGTCGCTCGCCATGGTCGGCATGTCGACCGAGACGCCGTACTGGGTCCTGGCCGTCGCCGTGGCGGTGGCCAACGTCGGCGCGGGCATCATCTCGCCCGGGATGACCGCCGCGCTGGTCGAGTTCGCCGGAGTCGCGCACGCGAACGTGGCCGGCGCCGTGCTCAACGCCAACCGCCAGATCGGCACGCTGGTGGGCGTCGCGGCGATGAGTGTCGTGCTCGGCGCCGTCACGGACTGGGGCCGCGGCGCCGGCCTGTCCTTCCTGCTCCTCGGCGTCGCCTACCTCGCGGGCGCGGCCGGTGCGTGGTGGCTGATCGCCAGGTCGGAGCTTCAGGCGCGGAACGTGCGGCGGTAGGTGTCCGGCGGCACCCCGACCGCGCGGTGGAAGTGGCGCCGCAGCGTCGTCGCGGTGCCCATGCCCGCGGCGGCGGCGATCGCGTCGATGCTGTCGTCCGTGCTCTCCAGCAGCTCCTGCGCGCGGCGGATGCGTTGCGCCAGCAGCCACCGCAGCGGGGTGGTGCCGGTGACGGCGCGGAAGTGCCGGGCCAGGTGCCGTGAGCTCAGGTTCGCCTGGCGCGCCAGGTCCTCCACCGTCAACGGCTGGTCCAGCCGCCGCATCACCCACGGCAGCAGCTCGGCCAGCGGATGGCCGTCGTCCTCCGGCACCGGCGTGCTGACGAACTGCGCCTGCCCGCCTTCCCGGTGCGGCGGCACGACCAGGCGGCGGGCGACTACGTTCGCGATCGCCGAGCCGTGGTCGAGACGCACCAGGTGCAGGCACAGGTCCATCGCCGCCGCCTTGCCCGCGGACGTGAGGACGCGGCCGTTGTCCACGTAGAGGACGTCCGGGTCCACGGTCACCCGCGGGTAGCGCGCGGCGAGTTCGTCCGTGTGCGCCCAGTGGGTGGTCGCGCGCAGCCCGTCCAGCAGGCCGGCGGCCGCGAGCACGAATGCGCCGGTGCACAGCGACACCACCCGCGCGCCCGACTCGTGAGCCGCGCGCACCGCGTCGACCAGGTCGGCGGGCGGGTCCTCGTCGACGTCGGCCAGCGCGGGGACGATCACGGTGTCCGCCTCGGCCAGCCGGTCGAAACCGCCGTCCGGCTCGACCCGGAACCGGCCGGCTCGCACCGGGCGCGCGCCGCACACGCTGAGGTCGTACCAGGGGACGCGCACGGCGTCCGGCGGCGAGCCGAAGACCTCGCAGGCCAGCGCCAGTTCGAAGTGCAGCATGCCGTCGGTGGTGGCGACGGCGACGGAGTTCATGTCCGAAAGTGTACGGGTCGTGTCGTTCCGGACACTGGGCAGCGGGGGTCCGGCCGGACAGGATTGCCGCAGTGGATCACTTCGAGCACGTGGGAGCAGGCATGGGACGGGTTGCGGTGTACGGGGCGTACGGACACACCGGGCGGTTCGTGGTCGCGGAGTTGCGCGAGCGCGGGCACGTCCCGCTGTTGCTGGGCCGCGACCGGGAGAAGCTCCTGGCGGTGGCGCAGCCGGACCTCGAAGTGCGGGCGGCGGCCGTCGACGACCCGGCCGCACTGGACCGCGCCCTCGCCGGGGCGGACGCCGTGATCAACTGCGCCGGGCCCTTCGCGACGACCGCCGCCCCGCTGATCGAGGCGGCGTTGCGGGCGGGCATCCCGTACGTCGACGTGGCCGCCGAGATCGAGGCGAACGCCGACACCTTCGCCCACTTCGCGGAGCGGGCGGGGGAGAACGTGGTCGTCCCGGCGATGGCGTTCTTCGGCGGCCTCGGCGACCTGCTGGTCACCGCCGCCATGGGGGACTGGACGGCGGCCGACGAGGTGCACCTCGCCTACGGCCTGAGCAGCTGGCACCCCACCGCCGGGACGCTCGCGGCGGGGGCGGTGTCGCGGCAGCGGCGGGACGACCGCCGCGTCCGCTACACCGGCGGACGGCTGGAGTACCACGACGACGCCCTGCCGACGCTGGAGTGGGAGTTCCCCGCGCCGCTCGGGCCGCAGGACGTCATCGGGGAGTTCAGCATGGCCGACATCGTCACCGTCCCCACCCACCTGGACGTGCCCGAGGTGCGCACCTACATGACGGCCAAGGCGGCGGCGGACCTGGCCGCGGCCGGCGCCGCGGCCCCGGCCGCCGTCGACGAGCGGGGCCGCTCGGCACAGACCTTCGTCGTCGACGTCGTGGTCCGCCGCGGCCCCGAGGAGCGCCGGATCTCCGCCGCCGGGCGGGACATCTACGCGATCAGCGCGCCGCTCGCGGTGGAGGCCGTCGCCCGGATCCTGAGTGGACGGACCCGGGCGACGGGCGTGGTGTCCGCGGGTGCGGCGTTCGACGCGCCGGACTTCCTGTGCGCGCTGGCGCCGCACCTGTCGGTGTCTCAGCCGGCGTTGTGCCGGTAGAAGGGCTCCTTGATCGGCGCCAACGGGGTGTTGCCGAGGATCAGGTCCGCCGCCTTCTCCGCGGTCATGATCACCGGCGCGTAGATGTTGCCGTTGGTGATGTAGGGCATCACCGACGCGTCCACCACCCGCAGGCCCTCCGTGCCGTGCACCCGCATCGACCCGGGGTCCACAACGGACATCTCGTCGACGCCCATCTTCGCCGTGCAGGACGGGTGCAGCGCGGTCTCCGCGTCCTTCGCCACCCAGTCCAGGATCTGCTCGTCGGTCTCCACGCCGGGGCCGGGGGAGATCTCGCCGCCGTTGTAGCGGTCCAGCGCGGGCTGGTTGAGGATCTTGCGGGCCACCCGCACGGCCTCCACCCACTCGCGCCGGTCGTTCTCGGTGGACAGGTAGTTGAACCGCAGCGCCGGGTGCCGCCGCGGGTCCGTCGACGTGATCTTCACGCTGCCGCGGGTGTCGGCGTACATCGGTCCCACGTGGACCTGGTAGCCGTGCCCGCCGGCGGGCACCGAGCCGTCGTAGCGGATCGCGATCGGCAGGAAGTGGAACATCAGGTTCGGGTAGGCCACGGTGTCGTTGCTGCGCACGAAACCGCCGCCCTCGAAGTGGTTCGTGGCGCCCGGGCCGGACCGCAGGAACAGCCACTGCGCGCCGATCAGTGGGCGCTTCCACGTCGCCAGGTGCGGCTGCATCGACACCGGTTCCTTGCAGGTGTACTGGATGTACACCTCGAGGTGGTCCTGCAGGTTCTCACCCACACCGGGCAGGTTGTGGACCACGTCGATGCCGAGCCGGCGCAGCTCGGCCGCGTTGCCCACGCCCGACAGTTGCAGCAGTTGCGGCGTGTTGATCGCCCCGCCGCACAGCACGACCTCCTTGCCGTACACCTCGCGCGGCGCGCTCCGCCCGGTCGAGTACTCGACCCCGACCGCGCGGTTGCCGCGGAACAGGACCTGCGACACGAACGCGCGGGTCTGCACGGTCAGGTTCTTCCGGTGCCGCACCGGGTGCAGGTAGGCGCGGGCGGCGGAGAGCCTGCGGCCGCGGCGCACGTTCCGGTCGAAGGGCGCGAACCCCTCCTGCCGGTAGCCGTTCACGTCGTCCGTGCGCGGGTACCCGGCCTGTTCCGCGGCCTCGAAGAACGCCTGGAACAACGGGTTCGACGCCGGTCCGCGCTCCAGCTCCAGCGGGCCGTCGTGCCCGCGCCAGCGCCCGTCCGGCGGGTCGGCCAGGCAGTTCTCCATGCGCTGGAAGTAGGGCAGGCAGTGCGCGTAGTCCCAGCCGGACATGCCGGGATCGGCGGCCCAGCGTTCGTAGTCCATCGGGTTGCCCCGCTGGAAGATCATGCCGTTGATGCTGCTCGACCCGCCGAGGATCTTGCCGCGCGCGTGGTAGATGCGCCGCCGGTTCATGAACGGCTCCGGCTCGCTGCGGTAGCCCCAGTCGTAGAAGCGGCTGCCGATCGGGAAGGTCAGCGCGGCGGGCATGTGCACGAACACGTCCCACTTCGCGTCCGACCGGCCCGCCTCCAGCACCAGCACCTTCACCTTCGGATCGGCCGACAGCCGGTTGGCCAGCACGCACCCGGCCGAGCCGCCGCCGACGATGATGAAGTCGTAGTTCTCGGTGCTCACGTTCGTCCTCCTCAGGAAAGCTCGTCGACGAGCCGGTCGCCGCGGTCGGCCTGGTGTTCGGGGAGCGTGCCAAGGCGGTGGCGGCCGCGGAGCCGGAACCACGCCAGGCCGATCGCGGCGACGATCCCGATGAAGATCAGGGCCATCCAGCGCAGCGCCCCGCCGCCGTAGATCTGCTCGCGCGGCCACGCCAGGTTCACGGCCATCCCGGCGCCCCACAGCACGGCGACGACGTTGACCGGCAGGCCGAGCCGCCCGAGCGAGAAGTGGCCGCCGGCGTCGCGGCCCGACCACCCGCCACGCAGCCGCTTGACCAGCATCGGCACCGTCACCAGCAGGTAGGCCAGGTAGATCATGACCACCGCGACGCTGGTGACCGCGGTGAAGATCTGCGGTGTCCCGATGTTGACCAGCAGGATCGCCACCGCGACCGCGCCGATGAGGATCGCCGGGACCACCGGGGTGCCGGTCTTGGCGTTGATCCGCGCCAGCCGCACCCCGAACGGCAGGGCGTTGTCGCGGGCCATCGCGAACATCAGCCGGATCCCGGCGGTGTGCACGGCCAGCGCGCACACCGTGATGGCGACGACGATGCAGCCCAGGAACACCTTGCCCAGCGGCCCGCCGAGCACCTGCAGCACGATCAGCTGCAGTCCGCCCGACGACGTGCCCAGCCGCGGATCGGACAGGTCGGGCGCGGCCATGATGGCGAACAGCAGGATCAGCCCGCCGATCACGAACGACGCGATGACCGCGCGCAGGATCGCCACCGGCGCGGTGCGCCGCGGGTTGACCGTCTCCTCGCCCAGCGAACTGGCCGTGTCGAAGCCGTACATGACGTAGGCCGAGGCGATCGCGGCCACCAGGAACACGCCGGCGTAGCCACCCACGTGCCCCTCGCCGAGCCCGTGCGTGTCGACGAAGACACCGGGGCCGCGCACCACGTTCACCGCGAGGATGACGACCAGCAGGACCGCCGCGATCAGCTCGATGAACACGCCGATGCTGTTGATGCGCGCCATCAGCTTCACGCCGAAGGCGTTCACCAGCGTGGTGAACAGGATCAGCACCGCGCCCCAGATCACCGCGGAGATCCCGAAGTCGTGGGCGCCGCTGCCGTCGCCGACCAGCTGGAAGCCGGACCACAGCTGCGGCAGCGTGACCTGGTAGGCCAGCACCACGCTGGCCAGGGTGACCACGGAGGCGGTGAACATCATCCAGCCTGCCAGCCACGACGTGGTGGGCCCGGCGAGTCTCTTGGACCAGTTGTAGACCGAACCGGCGACCGGGTAGCGGGCGGCCAGCTCGGCGAAGCACAGGGCCACCGCGATCTGCCCGACGAAGACCATCGGCCAGGACCACCAGTAGGCCGGCCCGCCGGTGCCGAACCCGAAGTAGAACAGCTGGAACGTGCCGGTGAGGATGGAGATGTAGCTGACCCCGGCGGCGAAACTCGCGAACTTGCCGATGCTGCGGTCGAGGGACTGCCGGTACCCGAACTCGGACAGTCCGTGGTCGTTGCTGGTGCTCACGCGCGCCTCCTCTTCAGTACTGCGGCGTGGAGAGGGGAGTCCCGGTCAGCCCTTGAACCAGTGCTGCGGCCGGGGATCGATGTTGTGGTAGATGTGCTTGGTCTCGCGGTACTCGTGCAGGCCGGACGGGCCCAGTTCGCGGCCGATGCCGGACTTGCCGAAGCCGCCCCACTCCGCCTGCGGCAGGTACGGGTGGTAGTCGTTGATCCAGACCGTGCCGTGGCGCAGCGCACCGGCCACCCGCTGGGCGCGGCCGGCGTCGGAGGTCCACACCGCGCCGGCGAGGCCGTAGTCGGTGTCGTTGGCCAGCTCGACGGCCTCCTCCTCGGTGGCGAACCGTTCCACCGTGACGACCGGGCCGAACACCTCCTCGCGCACCACGGCCATGTCGCGGGTGCAGTCGCTGAACACCGTGGGCCGGAGGAAGAAACCGTTGCGCAGCGCGGGATCCTCGGGCCGCGTGCCGCCCGCGCGCAGGGTGGCGCCGTCGGCGATCGCCCCGGCGATGTAGCCCTCGACCTTCGCGCGGTGCTGCTCGGAGATGAGCGGACCGCACTCGGTGTCCGGGTCGAGCCCGTTGCCGAGCCGGATCCGCTCGGCGCGCCGGGCGAGCTCGCCGACGAACCGGTCGTGGATCCCGTTCTGCACGATCAGCCGCGCGCCCGCCGAGCAGACCTGTCCGGAGTGGACGAACGCGGCGTTGAGGGCGAGGTCGACGGCGGTGTCGAAATCGGCGTCGTCGAAGACCACGTTGGGGTTCTTGCCGCCGAGTTCCAGCGCCACCCGCCGGACGCCGCGCGCCGCGGCGGCCATGATCTTCTCGCCGGTCGCCAGCCCGCCGGTGAACGACACCAGGTCGACCCCGGGGTGCTCGACCATCGCCGCGCCGACCGCGCCAGGGCCGAGCAGCAGGTTCACCACGCCCGGCGGCACACCGGCCTCCTCGGCGAGCGCGACGAGCCGGATGGTGGTCAGCGGGGTGAGCTCGCTCGGCTTGAGCACCATCGTGTTGCCCGCCGCCAGCGCGGGGGCGATCTTCCAGGAGATCTGCAGCAGCGGGTAGTTCCACGGGGCGATCAGCGCGCAGACGCCCACCGGCTCGTGCACGATCCGGCTGATCGCGGCCGGGTTCCCGGTGTCCACCACGCGCCCGGCCTCCTGCGCGATCGCCGCGGCGTAGTAGCGGAACACCGCGACCACGTCGTCGACGTCGATGCGCCCTTCGGCGAGGGTCTTGCCGGTGTCGAGGCTTTCCGTGCGGGCGATGTCCTCGCGGTCGCGGACCAGCAGGTCGGCGATGCGGCGGAGCAGTTCGGCGCGTTCGGCCGCGGTGGTGCGGCGCCACGGCGAGACGGGGCGGAACGCCGCTCGTGCGGCTTTGACGGCCCGGTCCACGTCCTCCGGACCGGCGAGGGCGACCGTCTGGATGACGGAGGCGTCGTAGGGGTTGCGGACGTCGGTGCGGGACCCGTCGCGCCCCTCGGTCCAGTTCCCGTCGATGTACAGGTCCTTCATGAGCCCTTTCCGATGCGGTAGCGGGCAACGCCGGCGCGGGAGATGTGATGCGCGGCACTTCAGTGCGTACATTTGTACATGAGAGTGCGTACGGATGTCCATACTCGTCGGCTACGATCGTGTTAACCGGGTGTCTTCGCAGGTGAGGGGTGTGCGCGGTGGTGTCAGGGCAGGCGGCCGGATCGCGCCGGCAGCGTCCCAACGATCCCGGGCGGCGCACGAAGATCGCGCGGGCGGCGATCGACGTGGTGGCCGAGCGGGGGATCGATGGGCTGACCCACCGGGCGGTCGCCGCGGCGGCGGGGGTGCCGCTGGGGTCGACCACGTACCACTTCCGCACGCTGGACGACCTGCTCGAGGTCGCGCTGAGCCAGGCGGCCGAGGACAACGTCCGCCGCCTGCGGGAGTGGGAGCGCAGCGTGCCGCCGGACGCGGACTTCGCGGCCGCGCTGGCGGAGCTGGTGATGCGGTACGTGCGTGACGAGGGCCCGCACACGGTGGTCGAGTACGACCTCTACGTGGCGGCCATGCACCGCCCCCGGTTGCGCCCGGTGAGCGCGGCGTGGGACGACGCGCTGATCGAGCTGTTCGGCTCCCGGACGGACGCCCTGACCGGGCGCCTGCTGGCCGGACTGTTCTGCGGATTGCTGATGCAGTTGGCGATCGCGGACGGCACACCGTCTATTTCGGACATCGAGGCGCTGTTTCGGCGCGCGATCGCCGGTCCTGCTTCCTGAGCGGTTAGCGGCCGCGCGATGAATGGGCCATTCATTGATGCGCAGCTGGTCCACCCGCGCCCCGATGAACGGACCATTCATCGGGGCGACATGCCCAGTCGTTCGGGGCATGAACGGACCGTTCATCGACCCGCCACATGCCCCCCCGGCGGCGGGGTGAATGGACCATTCATCAAGCCAGGACATGCTGGCTCGCTCCCAAGGGATGAATGGACCGTTCATCGCGGCACCGTCGGTCCACTCGCTCGCGAAGGCATGAACGGGTCGTTCAGCGACGCACCACTGGTCCACCCGCGCCCCGTTGAACGGGCCATTCATCGGGGCGCGACATGCCCAGCCGCTCGAAGGCATGAACGGTCCATTCATCGACGCACGATTGGTCCACTCGCGAACCTGTGAACGGACCGTTCATCGGGGCGCGAGATGCCCAGCCGCCCCGCAGGCATGAACGGACCGTTCATCCACCCACGACAGGCCTCGCGGCGGCAGCACGAACGGCCCATTCGTCAAGCCGGGACATGGTGGCCCGCTCCCAGAGATGAATGGACCGTTCATCGCGGAGCCACCGGCCCACCCACTCGGGAGGGCATGAACGGGTCATTCATCGACCCGCGACTGGCCCACCCGCGAACCTGTGAACGGACCGTTCATCGGGGCGCGAGATGCCCAGCCGCCCCGAAGGCATGAACGGACCGTTCATCCACCCACCACAGCCCCCATCATCGCGGCATGAACGGCCCGTTCATACCGGTTCGGGAGCGGTGGCGCGCAGCTCGCGGCGCCAGCGGCCGAACACCTTCGGCTGGTTCATCGCGAACACCGCCACCGGGCGGTCGCCCCGCCGGAACACCGCCGTGAACCGGCGCGCCGCCGGGTCGCCGTCGACGACCTCCATCCGGTCGCCCTCGCGGCGGTGGCCCGCGAACTGCAGGCGCGCCCCGTACTGATCGGACCAGAAGTAGGGCGCGCGCGGGCTGGGCAGCTGCTCGTGCCCGAGCAGGGTCGCCGCGGCGGTGGCCGGTTGCTCGAGCGCGTTGGTCCAGTGTTCGAGCCGGATCTCGGCGCCGGCGAACGGGTTGTGCGACACCGCGCAGTCGCCGACCGCCACCACCGACGGGATGCCGGTCGCGCACCGGGCGTCCGTGCGCACGCCCCGCTCCGCGTCCAGACCGGACCCGGCCAGCCACTCGGTGTTCGGGACCGCGCCGACCCCCACCACCACGACGTCGGCAGGCAGCTCGCGGCCGTCGGTCAGGTGCACCGACCGCACCCGTTCCGCGCCGGTCAGCCCCGCCACGCCGACGCCGGTGATGAGCTCGACCCCGTGCTCGCCGTGCAGCGCCGCGCACACGCCGCCCAGCTCGACGCCGAGCGGTCCGGCGAGCGGCACGGCCTGCTGCTCGACCACCGTGACCGCCAGGCCGAGCCCGCGGGCGGTCGACGCGACCTCGGCCCCGATGAACCCGGCGCCGATCACCACCAGCCGTGCGCCGGGGACCAGTTCGGCCCGCAGCGCGATCGCGTCGTCCAGGGTGCGCAGCGTGTGCACACCGGCGAGCGGCGAGCCCGGCAGGCGGCGGGCCCGCGCGCCGGTCGCCAGGACCACGCCGTCGCAGGTGATCCGCTCGCCCGAGCCGAGCACGATGGTCCGCAGTGCCGGGTCGAGGGCCACGGCCCGCGCGCCCAAGCGCCAGTCCACGTCCAGGTCCTCGTCGTCGCTCTCCAGCGCCAGGTCGGCGGCGGACATCGTGCCGGCGAGGAACTCCTTCGACAGCGGCGGCCGGTCGTAGGGCCGGTGCGGCTCGTCGCCGACGACGACCACCCGCCCATCGAAGCCGGCCTCCCGCAGCGCGCGCGCCGTGGACAGGCCGGCCAGCGACGCGCCGGCGATGGCGATCACGCGCATCAGACCCCCATCCGCTGCGGCGCGTTGACGTTGACGTAGATCTGCCCGTCGACCACGACGACCTCGTGCGTGCGCACCGGCTTCTTGGCCGGGGGCCCGCTCGGCATGCCGGTGCGCAGGTCGAAGCAGGCGGCGTGCAGGGGGCACTCCACCGCACAGCCGTCCAGCCAGCCGTCGGCCAGTGAGGCGTCCTGGTGGGTGCAGGTGTCGTCGATCGCGTACAACGTGCCGTCGACGTTGAACACCGCGATCGGCACTTCGGCTTCGATGCGGACGGCTTCGCCGACGGGGAGGTCCTGGAGAGCGCAGACGGGAATCATGAGGCGGCTCCGTTGTGTAATGCACAACTACACGTGCTATCCGCAACAGAGTGCTGCAGCGTGGGGGGAGCGGTCAAGGCCCGGAAGTGGGAAATTGTGTCATGTGAGTAGAGTTGCGGTATGCGGAACAACGAGCGCTCTACGAACGGGTCCGCGAGTCAGGTCCAGTCGGTGGACCGGGCGATCGCCATCCTGGACATCCTCGCCAGACGCGGCGAGGCCGGGGTCACCGAGATCGCCCAGGAACTGGACGTGCACAAATCCACCGCGTTCCGCCTCGTCGGCGCGCTCGAGGCGTGGCAGCTGGTGGAACAGGTCAGCGAGCGCGGCAAGTACCGCCTCGGGTTCGGCATCGTGCGCCTGGCCGGCGCCACCACGGCCCGGCTGGACCTGTCCCGGGAGAGCCGCGCGGTGTGCGAGCGGCTCGCCGCGGAACTCGACGAGACTGTGAACGTCGCCGTCGTGGACCAGGGGCAGGCGACCAACATCATGCAGGTCTACGGCTCGGCGGCGGTGACCGCGCGGAACTGGATCGGCCAGCGCACCCCGCTGCACGCCACCTCCAGCGGGAAGGTCCTGCTGGCCTGGGCCGGCGACGACGACCGGGAGTCCGCGCTGGCCGAGCTGCCCGCGTTCACGCCGAACACGCGCACCGACCGGACCAAGCTCGCCGAGGAGCTGGAGCAGGTCCGCGAGCGCGGCTGGGCGTGCACCGTGGAGGAGCTGGAGGTCGGGCTGAACGCGGTGGCCGCCCCGATCCGCGCTGCGAACGGGGACGTGATCGCGGCGCTGTCGGTCTCCGGGCCGGCGTACCGGATGGAGCCGTCGTCCTATCCGGACATCGCCGAGAAGATCGTCGCGGGCGCCGAGGAGATCAGCTTCCGCGTCGGCTACCTCGGTCCGCGCTGACGGTTGGTCCGCCGCGGCAGGAGGCGGTGCGCGCGGTGCAGCCGGGCAGCGGGGGATGACCACGTGCCCGCGGACCGCTCGGGACAGCGCCGGCGCCTCGGCGACGCGGGCGGCTGTTCGCGACAGGAGCGGCGCCCACAACGCACGGCCCGGTCGGTCCGCGGGCGCCGGGGGTTGACCGTGCGTCGGCGGAGTGCTGGGGCAGCGCCGCGGCCCGGCATGCCGGTCCCGCGTGTGCGGCGCCGGGCCAGGAGTCCAC